>NZ_CAJCHS010000042.1 GCF_903970205.1 Nevskia soli
AAGGATAACTTCCGGAACGCTATGCAGGTTCAGCTTGCGAAGCACATGCGAGCGGTGCGTATCTACCGTGTAAGTGCTCAAGTTCAGCTGGCTCGCTATTTCCTTGTTGGACTTGCCTTCGGCGACTAACTGGAGGATCTCCCGCTCGCGGCCGGTTAGCAGCTCATAACTATCTTCCTTATCGTCCTCGATCACTTGCTGGCTATCCTGGAGGACCTGAGTAACGCGGGGACTGAAGAACGGATTTCCCTCGACGACCGCGCGGATCGCGGCTATCAGATCGGCCTTAGCGGAGTCTTTTAGCAGATACGCGCGGGCGCCGGCTTTCAGCGAGCGAAGGATATAACTGTCGTCGGAGTGCATGCTGAGGATGATTACGGCAATGTGGAACGGCAAGCCGCAGATCCTACGGGTGGCTTCGATGCCGTTCAGGCCTGGCATGGCGATATCGATCACCGCAACATCGGGGCGGTGCTGTTCAGCCAGAACCACCGCCTCTCTTCCGTCGCTAGCCTCGGCAACTACCTCGAATCCGGGCTGGCGTTCCAGCAGCACACGCAAGCCGTCGCGCAGAATATTGTGATCGTCCGCCAGGAGGATGCGAATCGTCTTCATAGGGCCGCTGCCGCTTGCGGCGTCCTCTCGAAACTCGGCAGCGGCAGTTCAGCTTTGAGTAGCGTTCCGCGTCCCACCTGCGATTCGACTTCGAAGATGCCTCCGAGATTACCGATGCGCTCCGCGATACCGAGCAGACCAAGTCCGCGCGTGCGTTTTGAGTCGAAACCCGCGCCGTCATCCTGGATGCTAATGAGTACTCGACCGGAATCGTGAGTGACGGCGATCTGAACACGGCTGGCATGCGCGTGGCGCGCGCAGTTAGTAAGTGCTTCCTGAGTTATCCGATAGATACAGGTCTTATGCTCTTCCGGAAGATTCTCCTGCAGATCTTCCGCGATGACAGTAACCCGCATACCGGTGCGGCGGGAAGTCTCGCGCGCTTGCCAGTTAAGGGCGGGAAGTAATCCGAAATCGTCCAACATCGACGGGCGGAGGAGCAGCGCCAAGTCGCGCGTGGCCCCCACGCCGCGGCGCGCCAGCTCGCGAATCGACTCCAGACGCGCGCGAAGCTCGCGCTCACCGGCCAATCCCGAACCGATATCGAGCAGGTTCTCGGATTCCAACAGAATGGCCGAGAACGATTGCCCGGCTTCGTCGTGCAACTCGCGCGCAATCGAACGGCGCTCATCCTCCTGAGCGCGGATTAACTTGGCGGATAACTCCCGCAGACCCGCCCTCGCGAGCACGGTTTCTTCCAGCTGTTGCCGGCCTTGCTCTTGCAGACGAAGGATCTCGAAACTCGTGAAAGCGGCGAGCGCGATTCCGCCGATCAGCGCAAGCACGATGCTAAGGACCAGCCCGAGCTGGAGGCGCCCGGACAGTAAGTTCAGTTGATCGTTACCGCGTTGCAGCACGCGATCGTTTAGCTGGGCGATCTGGTCCGCGATCTGCAGCATCGCGGTCCGGCGGGGAATCAGCTCGTTATAGAAGAATTCGTAGCGGTACTCCGCGCGTTGATCCGCCGTCCACGAAAAAGTACCGCTAAGTACGTTCCAGTAACTCTCGATCTGTTTCCGGAGAGACTTGAAAGGGGCAACCTCTTCCGGCTCGAGAGATCGCGAATACTGTTCGATCGCCGATTCCGCATCACGACGCGCGCTATCGAGCGCGGCGATCTGGGCATGAGCGCCCGACGGCTCAGGGGCCAGTAGAGAATCGCGCGCATAGGTTCCCGACAGATAAATCGCCGACCGGATGCGCTCCAGAGTATGATTCCGCTCAAAGAAATGTTGACGGAGCGCGGCATCGCTGGTTCGCAGGTTGTGAAGCAGAACCATCCCGGTTGCGCCCGACGCACCAATCAAGAGAAGCAGGCCGCCGAATCCGTAGAGTAGAACGAAGATGGGTTTCCGTTGCATCGCTGACGCCCAGCCCAGGGCCTGTATTTAGCATAGGATTACCCGAGGCCGGAAAAAATACCGGATAGACGTGATTTTCTTTTGCCGCGTGCTCGTGTAGAAGTAGTTCAGATGGTCTAAAACCCTGAAAAGGAGTAATTGCGAAATGAAGAATGCGATCGTTGCCTGCTCAAGTGGGCTCGCGCTCATGTTGCTTACCGCGGGTTGCGCGAAGAATGTTGCGAAGGTGACCCCGCCCAGTCCACCGGCTCCCGTGGCAGCGGCCAGGCCGGCGCCTGTCAACCGCACGCCGGCGACGACACCTTCGCCTACCGTAGCGTCAAACCGAACGACTTCGGACATGCCGGACACAGATACCAGGGCGCGGATTCAGGCGCTGCTGAATCGGATCGAGGATGTCTATTTCGATTACAACCGCGATAACTTACGGCCGGACGCGCTGGCGGCGCTGAAATCGGATGCCCATACTCTGACCGAGATCATCCAGCAATATCCGAAGTTCCATCTGATTGTGGAAGGATACTGCGACGACCGCGGATCGGAATCCTACAACCTGGCGCTAGGGGACCGGCGCGCCAAAGAAGCTAAAGCGTATCTGGTGGATCTGGGTCTTCCCGCCAATCAGCTGCAGACCGTTAGTTACGGAAAAGAGCGCCCTGTCTGTACGGAAGATACCGAGACATGCTGGCAGAAGAACCGGCGAGCTCATATCACGCAGGAGCCCGATACGGGAGCGGCGGGGTAAGAGTGACTTAGGTGATGAGGAGGATGAAAATGTACCGTTTACTTTTTATCGCGGCGGCAACCGTAACGATGGCGATGGCCAATGATCCCGCGGTGACCGGAACCTGGCAATCGCAATCCAAGCCGGCCGACTCCTTCGTGATCCAGCGCACGGGAGACCAGATTCACCTCCAGGAGATGGACGGAACCAACGTCAAATCCGAATACACATGTAAGCTCGGAGGACAAGATTGCGACGTGGGCCACGGCGAGAAAGTCTCGCTGTGGTTCAACGGCCCGGTGCTGGTCGAGTTGCGGACGCATCATGACGCTGTCGTGAAGCGGCGATTCGCGTTTGCGGACGGCGGCAATCAGATGCAGCTCGAAGTGGATCCCATCAATCCGCCGGGCAAGCAGGACCAGATCATGTACGTGAAGAAGTAAAGCGGGCGGCGCCTGGTCGAAACCCTGGTCCGAAACCCTGGTCGAAACCCATATGCGGAGGGCAGTATACTCCGTCAATGCGGAATCAACTCGCTCTTGTTCTCCTGATACTCGCCTCAGCCGCCACTCACGGCCTAAGTCAGACCGGTTCACCCCGCTTCTCCGTGAGCTTTCCAGTCGAGCGCTCGGCGAAGCCGCTTGACGGGCGCGTGCTGCTGCTGCTCTCCAACAATGACTCGGAAGAACCGCGCATGCAGATCGACGATAGCCCGCGGTCTCAGATGGTATTCGGCGTAACGGTCGACGGGCTGAAGCCCGGCGAGGCGGTCACGGTTGACGACGCGGCTGCCGGGTATCCGATCCGCAGCTTGAAAGACGTTCCCGCCGGAGACTACACGGTCCAAGCCGTACTCAACGTCTATGAGACGTTTCACCGGTCCGATGGCAAGACGATTAAGCTGGCGCCGGACCGCGGCGAAGGGCAGCATTGGAACCTTGCGCCCGGCAATCTGTTTTGTAGCCCGCGTAAAGTACACGTGGGTCCGGGTAGTAAGGTCGCGATCTTGCTGGACCGGGTTATCCCACCGATCCCCGACGAGCCGGATACTCCATATGTACGCCACCTGAAAATCAAGAGCGCCCTGCTCAGTAAGTTCTGGGGCCGGCCGGTGTATCTTAGTGCGGTCGTGTTAGTCCCGGAAGGCTTCGATACTCACCCGAATGCCCGCTATCCGCTGGCGATCTTTCATGACCATTTCGTATCGGGATTCGATGATTTTCGGACGACTCCTCCCGATCCGAACTTAAAGCCCAATTACTCGGAACGGTTTCACCTGGCCGGGTACAACCGCATCCAGCAGCAGGAGGCTTACAAGACTTACGAGCAATGGATCAGCCCCGGGTTTCCGCGGATTCTGGTGGCCAAGCTACAACACGCCAATCCCTTTTACGACGATTCTTACGCAGTGAACTCCGCGAATCTCGGACCCTACGGAGACGCCATCGAAACGGAATTGATCCCTGCGATTGAAAAGCAGTTTCGTGCAATCGGGCAAGGCTGGGCGCGGTTTCTTTATGGAGGATCGACCGGCGGATGGGAATCGCTGGCGGCCCAGGTGTTCTATCCGGATCACTACAACGGAGCGTTCGTGGCTTGCCCGGACCCGGTCGATTTCCGGGCCTATGGCAACATCGACTTATACAAACAAGACAACGCGTTCTACCTTCAGGGCGCCAACAAACAAGTGGAGCAGCCGGCGATGCGGGACTATCTGGGACATACTCTGATTACGGTGCGGGACAACTTAGCTTATGAGGCCGCGCTCGGGGATCACGGGCGGTCGGGTGAACAATACGACATCTGGCAGGCCGTATATGGCCCCGTGGGAGCGGATGGCTATCCGCAATCGATCTTCGATAAGACAACCGGCGTGATCGACCATCAAGTCGCTAACTACTGGCTGGACCATTTCGACTTACGCGCGAAGTTGGAGCGGGAGTGGCCGGCCATCGGGCCGAAGTTGCAGGGGAAGCTGCATATCTACGTCGGAAGCGACGACACTTACTTCCTGAATGACGCGGTCTACCTTTTGGAAGACTTTCTGAAGACGACGGGCACGGCGCCGGGCAGTGTTCCTTATGACGGGGAAGTGCAATACGGTCCCCGCGCGGAACACTGCTGGAACGGCGATCCCACGCTGCCGAACGCTTACTCGCGGCTGCACTACAACACCATGTATCTGCCTAAAATCATGGAACGGATCGCGGCGACAGCACCGGCGGGGGCAGATACGACGAGCTGGCGATATTAGAGGGTGTTTTCAGGGTTTTGGCGAAACCTCTATGAGCCATCCTTCCACATGGCATCCGGTAGCGCAGCACGCTACCGTTCAAGGCATAACGGCTGCGGCGATTGTATTGTCGGTCGTGGTTGCGGCTGTGTTGCAGCCCGGCTATTACCTCCCTCTCCTGGCCGCGGCGGTGCTTTGCACCTGGTTGTTCGGCTGGATAGCCGGGGTCGAAGCCACCCTCGCGGGCGCCATTCTGTCGGACTATTTTTTAGTCGATCCGCGCTATCACTGGAGTCCGATCAGTGCGAAAGATCTCGCCGGACTCATTATCTTCGTAAGTGTTAGTTTGCTCGTGACGTGGCTGACTTCGGCTTGGCGGGGCAGCCGCGATCTGCAGGAATCCATCCTGCAAGGCATGCGAGACGCGCTGGTGGTGACGGACCGGCACGGCGCCATTCTCTACATCAACGCAGCCGCGCAGGACCTGGCCGGGATCACCAGGGAAGAATCGTCGAAGCGCCGCTTCGAGAGCGTTTTCCGGCTGCGTGACGAGGCCACGGGAGCCGACCGCTCGGCGCTGATTTCGGAGATTCTTTCCGGCGCCGCCGTCCCGCAAACCAGCCAGACGTTGCTTACGTCGAAAGACGGCACCGAATATTCGGTGGAGGAGAGCGCCGCGCTGCTTCGGACGCGAACCGGCCGAATCAACGGGGCGATCATCGTTCTCCGCAACACCACGCAGCGCCGCCAGATGCTCGATCAGCTCACCCAGACGCAAAAGATGGACGCGATCGCGAGGCTGGCCGGCGGACTCGCGGGCGAGTTCAATAATCTGCTGACGGTAATCACCGGCTTCGGCGAACTGCTCACCACGGAAATGGCGGCCTCAAATCCGTTGCGGCGTTTCGCGGAAGAGATTCTGGTGGCCGCGGGGCGCGCCGCCGCTCTGACGCGCCGCCTTCTGGTGTTTGGCAAGAATCACTCGATCCCGGCGGAGATTCATGATCTGAACGCGCTGATCACCGCCCTGCAGCCGAAACTGGCCCGTGCCGTCGCGCCGAACGTCGATTTGGTGCTGCTGCCGCGCGCGCGTTCGGGCCGCATCCGGACAGACCCCGGCCAGATCGAGTCGGTTCTGCTCAACTTGGCTGTCAACGGCAGCGAAGCCATGCCGAATGGCGGCAAACTGATTATCGAGACGTACGATTTCGATGCGGCTCCGGACGCACCGGGCCGTTTGCCGGACCTTCCCCCCGGCCAATACGTGCTTCTGGTGATCACCGATAACGGCGTCGGGATGTCGGCCGAGACACGGTCGCGCCTGTTCGAGCCGTTCTTCACGACCAAGACGCAAGTTCAGAGCGCGGGCCTGGGCTTATCGATCGTCTACGCGATCGTGAAACAGCAGGGCGGCAACATCAGCGTGTACAGCCAGCCGGGCGCCGGAACCATCATCGAAATCTACTTCCCGCGCGCCAAAGAAGCGGTTGTCACCCCGGCTCGCGGGTCCCGCCATCGACGCGGGACGGAGACCATCCTGATGGCTGAGGACGAGGAGGCGGTGCGGAAGTTGGTTCATGCGGTTTTGGCGACCAGCGGCTATCGCGTCATTGAAGCGGAGGACGGCAAGCAAGCCCTCGACATGTTCCATAAGAACCCGTCGCAGATCGATTTAGTGCTCACCGATATCGTGATGCCGCAGATGAACGGATATCAGCTTGCCGCGGCGATTGAGAAGCTGGACCCGGCAAAGAAAATCCTGTTCATGTCGGGATTTCGCGATGCGAGCGTGGACGGGGAGTACGAAAACACGCGGCCTTTTCTGGAAAAGCCGTTTACGCCGGAGGTTTTGCTGAAGAGCGTGCGGGAAACGCTGGACGCGAAGAAGACGGCTTGAGATCAGACGAACAGCGGTAATTCCGTCAGCGGTTCGGGATGCCTGCGCGGTGGTGACGCCGATTACGGACGACGCTTCCTACGCTCAGGCGCCGTTGACGTTCCGCGTATAGCACTAGCGGCTTTGGCCGAAGACAATTTCGTCCTCGTCCCGCTGAGGGAACTCTTGGCCCAGATCAAGTACAGAAGGCACGTTTCGATGACCAGCTCAATCAGACCGCCGACCGTCGTCGATCATTTCGCGGATGCTCGAACCTTCTAGCCGTCGGCCTTGGCCGAACTCCAGCAACTCCTGAATGACTTCCGCGCGATCGCGACTCTGCACAACGGGTGCGGGAACCAGATCCGCCACAGCGACGCCCTCCCGGGTAATCGTGACCGACTCGCCTTTTTCTACTCGATCCACCAATTCCTCAAGACGTTTTTCGGCGTCAAGAACATCGACAGACTCCATATTCCCTCAAATCCAGGTTACGGTGAGGGGCCTTTGCCGATCACGGAAATCGCGCCAGCCAAGCGGTATAAAGTCCTCCCGCAACCCGGTACCGATCGATAATCTCCAGCCCGCCGGCCAGGATCGCCTTCTCTGTATCGCCGGCCCGTTCGAACGAATTGGCTCCCAGCAACCAGAACAGAACCACCGCCGCGAAGAAAAGCACGTGGAAAACCGGCAGAAGCGCCGCATGTTGCGGCCGGGAATAGTCGCCGATCAGCCAGATCGCGTCCGGCGAGGCGCAGCTCCGCATGCGCTCGATCAGCCGGGCGCGCGACTGCTGGGGGAAACACGTTAGGACAAACTGCAGCGCAATGAAATCATAGGGTTCCGCGGGCCGCAGATCCGTCATGTCTTCCGTCGACGCGATCACGGTACCAGTCCATCCGCTATCGCGGACGCGCCGTGCTGCCCTTGCAACCATTTCAGGCGCGAGATCGTTCAATGTAATGCGGGGCGGATTTTGCCCGCGAATCAGGGAGAGTGCGAACTGGCCGGTGCCGCAACCGGCGATCAGCGGATTGCGGGGACGCGAAGGCAGGCGATCGACAAACGCGTTGCGGACCCTGGAAAGCGGCTGCAAACTGAGCCGTTCCAACGCGTCCCAGATCGCGGCGACCCGTCCATAGCGGGTGGTCTGAAATTCTTGCGACGGGTGCGCATGTAAAGCGTTCGGAAACGGCAATTAACGTGTTATGCAAAAACGAACAGCGGGTCTCGTGCGCAACCTACTCATCACCCTTACCGTACTAAGCCTGGCAAACGCGCCGATCACGGCGGCAGCCGATACGGCCGTTGCGCTGCCGGCACCCCTCCGCGCGGCGGACACTCGCGTCGAAATCGTTCCCGCCCCGGATGGCGCGGACCTCATCACGTTCTTCCGCAACGGCGTGCCCCAATTAACCATTTTGCGCGATACTCTGGGCGATCCTGCGACCGGCGCGCACCGTTTTCGCCAGGTATGGACGTATTCTTACCCGCGCCCCGGCGCGCTTCAGCGGATAGCGGCCGCTATCCCGTTTTTCTATCATCGCGCCAGTTGGGATAAAGCCAACCCTGCGTCCGCCAAGCCGCCGAAGCCGCTATTCGATCTCTCCGCGCCTGCCAAAGGTACCCCGGCCCGGGTCGCCGAACAACTCGCCCAGATGGATGTGTTCGATACGTACGGAATCCTGGTGCGGGCGCCCACCCGCGCGTATCGGGGCAACACCGGCGATTACCGCGACATGAACCTGGCCCGCTCGCTCGAAATCGTGGACAGCGGGGCGAAGCCGGACGTTCTTCCCGCGGAACTGCGTGATGAAAATTGGGATGAAGTTCGCGGCCGTCTATGGCTTTCGGAGCGCCTGCTGGGCGGTTACGTCGGGGATGAGCGCGCGGAACAGGTAGCCGTCGCCGAGGAGACCGGGTCCGCCGAAACGCGCGGCTCCAACTGGGATTTCCTCCGCCAGTGCGCCGAGGAAAATGGGCTGTATATCGAGCCGTTGATCGAGGAGCCGGGCGCTCCGCGCGAGGCCGTCGTCTGGTTTGCGGACACCCCGAAGACCGTTGCGCCGCGCACTTTCGATGCGCGCTATCTGGGAATTTCCAATCCGTTCGGCGATCCTCAAATGGCACATTGGGACGGCTACACCGCGCAATGGTTTCTGGACCCGAACGGCGTTCGCGTCGACGCAGGCGCCCCCGGCGCGCAACCGGTGCGCATGATTCCGCTCGCTCTCTACGCGCTGGATTATCCTCGCGTTCCTTTGTTACTGATGGATTTCCATAGCGACCGGGCACGGCGCCGCGAAGTGGTGCGCCGCGCGGCCGATCAGATCACCACCGGCATTTTCGGCATCACTCCTTATTCCAGCCTGAGCTGGTTTACGGCGCGCAACACCTATATGTTCGTTCGCGACCGGCAGGGGGCGGCTTTGAACCGCGTGGAGCGCATGAACGCCTATGCGCGGCTGCGGCAGATCCTGATAGAGACGGGCACGAACATCGACCCGAAATTCCGGCGGATGCTGGAAGCGAAACTCGACGGCGTCGCTCTGAACCCGTTCGAGCAGGATGCGGGCGGCGAAGCGGCGCTAGCTGACGCCCAGTATTCCGCGCTGCTGAAATGGGTTCAGTCGCCGGATGGCTTGAGCAAAATGTTAGATCATGAGCGCGCGGCGGAGTACTTCGACGAGACGCATACTCCCGGCCGGCGCGCGTGGATCAAGACGCTCGAAATCGGCAGCCTGGGACTTTACCGGCCCGTCCGTGCCGCTACGCCGGACACGTTGCAGGCGCTGGATCGTTACCGGACGTCCCACTCGCCGGATCGCAGTTCGCCAACGTTGCCCGCCGCAGCCGGACAAACGATCGCCAGCGTTGGGCAATAGCCTTTTGTTCGCTATTTGCCGCATCGCCGTGCTTGTCGCTCTCGCGGTCTTCGGCTGCGAAGGCGCCGTCAAACGTGTGGTTATCTTCAAGTTCGATGGCGTCAACGCCGGCTCGCTCGATCGCTGGCTGGCGCGAACCGATCCCCGTACGGGCCGCAGCGTGCTGCCCTGGATGAATGAGATCTTCGTGCAGCAGGGCACGCGCGTCGAGAACTTCTACGTGCGGGGCATCAGCTTATCCGCGCCCTCGTGGTCGCTGCTCGATACCGGTCATCACCAGGTGATTCACGGCAATGTGGAATACGACCGCTGGACGCTTTTTCCCTACGATTACCTGAACTTCTTTCCCTTTTACTTCAACTACGGCGAGAAGAAGCAGGTGGATATGCCCGGCGTGGAGGTTCTGGACGAAGACGGAATTCCGCTCCTGATCGATCGATTCGCGCCGTTGCAGCGCTGGCAAAGCTTCCAGTTGTATCAGCGCGGCAATCAATGGAGCATCCTGCGTGAGAGCGTGCCGCATCACTTCGAGGGCCGCTCGCCCAAGCAATGGTTCGATGAATGGCAAACCGGTCTGGAGCTCGAGGCCTCCATCGGCCAGGAGCTGGAGCGCGAGTTAATTGACGCGCTGAACGACGACCCGGTGCTCTATCTCGATTTCTTCTCGGGCGACTGGGACCACACCGCGCACTTGACCAACGATCCGGACAGCCAGCTTCGGGCGATGCAGGCGCTCGATGCGGCCGTTGGCCGCATCTGGAACGCCGCGCACGCGGCTCCCGACGGCCCTGAAACTCTGTTCGTCACTGTTTCCGACCACGGCATGAACACGACCCCGGCGGTGATGAGTCAGGGATACAGCCTGGTGCATTGGTTCAACGGCGCGGCGGGCGGCGGACAGCATGTGATCACGGACCGTCACCCCCTTGAAGGCTATAAGCTCAGCGGGCTCGATCCGTTTGTACACAAGGTTCTTAATCCCAGCGCCGAATCGCTGTATCTGCAATCGGACACGCACTACCCGACCGTGGTGCTGGATCTGGATGGCAACGAGCGCGCCGCCATTCAGTTACGATCGAACGCGTGGAACGTAGCGCAGATTCTGCTGCAGCAGGCGAATCGTTCCGCGACCCCTCGAAATGTGAAAGCGGCTTGCCGCGCGGAACTGGCGCGCTGGGCCGAAGCCGAACGGGCTCGCTGGGCGCCGCGCCGCGCCGGACTGCTCTCCGACGTATCTGTACTTGAGCGAAATATCCCTTCGGAAGAAGGCCGCACCTCAAAAGACCTGGAAGTGCGACGGGTTGCGGTACGCGCCGCGGCCGAGCGCACGGAAGCTCACGACTACCACGAATATGTCGCAGCCGTGGACCGCTTCCTCGCGATGCCGCGCAATGCTTCGGACGCATTGGTTCCCAAAGAGTCGCTTGGACCGGCCAATAGCGTGTGGGATCTGCAGCACTACGTGGTCGGCCCGGCCGAGCAGGGCATCGTGCTGACGCCCGAGGGCCGCATCGACATGGACCGCAGCTTTCAACGGGTCGACTACTTTGCCGCATTGCGCGCCATTCGCGTGCGGAATCAGGTACAGAGCGGCATTGGCAATGAGCCCGTCGATTTCACCGCGGTTCCGGTCGACCCGGCTGCGTTTGGGACCGGGCTGACCGGAGCCATCTGGCTTTGTGCCGCGCCGGACCGGCAAGCGATGGTGCTGTCGCGCCAGAACGGCGATCGTTTCGAGATCCAATACTTGCCGGTCGCTAACCTCAGCGGCCGGCCGGATGGCACGGTGAGTTTCGAGCCTGCTCCGCTGAAGCCAGGCCTGCCCCTCCACATCGTTGAGGACCCCAATCTGCGGCTGCCCTCGGGTGACGCGCAATGGCTCAGCGAGTGGCACAGCGATCGCGAGTGGCTCGATGCCCTGCATCTGACGCAATACTCGAATGGCCTGATCGGGCTGACGGAGCTGTTTCGCGCGCCCCAGGTCGAGTCGCCGAAATGGACCGCGTCGCTACCCGATTCCGATCGCAAGTGCCTGCTCGATCTGGCGCGTCTGCGGCGCGAGCTGGTCGCGCCGGACCTCGAAGTTTTTGCTTCGGACCACTGGAATTTCGATGTGCGCAATTTCAACTCGGGCGGCAATCACGGATCGTTCCTGCGCGAATCGACCCACTCGGTGCTGCTGTTCTCCGGCGGCGCGAAAACCGGTATCCCGCATGGCGTTACCGTTACCGCGCCGCACGATTCGCTGGATTTCGTCCCGACGATTCTGAAATTGATGAACCTTCCTGCCGCGAACCTGCCCGGCGCGCCCATAATGGAGTTGACGCCCTGAAATCGCTGCTATGAGCATCATCTTCCACGTCGACATGGACGCCTTCTTCGTGTCGGTGGAAGAGATTTTCGACCCCGCGCTGAAGGGAAAACCCGTCGTGGTCGGCGGGAAGTCGCACGAACGCGGCGTGGTGTCGGCCGCATCCTACGCGGCGCGCAAATTCGGCGTGCATTCCGCGATGCCGCTGCGCACGGCATATCAGCTTTGCCCGTCCGCGATATTTATCGAAGGCCATCCCGACCGCTACCGCGAGTACTCGCACCGCGTCCGCGCGATTCTGGACCGCTTCTCGCCGCTGGTGCAAATGGCTTCGATCGATGAAGCGTACCTCGATATGACGGGCACCGAACGGCTCCACGGTCCTCCGCTCAAAGCCGCGCACCGGTTGCACGAAACCGTGCGCGCGGAAACGGGATTGAACTGCTCCATCGGCATTGCGGCCTCTCGCCTGGTGGCTAAAGTGTCGTCCGATCAGGCCAAGCCGAATGGCGTGCTGTGGATCTATCCCGGTCTGGAAGCGCAGTTCCTTGCCCCGCTCGATATCCGCAAGATTCCCGGGGTCGGCAAGGTTTCCGAGAAGCGGCTGCTCGAGATCGGTATTCACAAGGTCGGCGACCTTGCCGCGCTGGACGATAAGACGCTCGAACAGCGATTCGGTAAATCGGGCCTGGCGCTCGCCGGAAAATCGCGCGGCCTCGATGCGGGCGGCTGGTTCGATGAAGCGATCGGCGAACGGTCGGACCCGAAATCGATCTCGCACGAGCACACGTTTTCTATTGATACCGACGACGAGGGTTTGCTGCATGCGACCCTATCGAAGCTGGCGGAGATGGTGAGCCGCCGCTTGCGCGAGCACGGCCTGCAGGCGCGTACGGTGCAGATCAAGGTGCGCAATCAGGCGTTCGAAACTTACATTCGCGCGCGTACGCTCACCGCTGCGACGGATCTGGATATCGAGATCGGCCGTGAGGCGCGGACTCTGTTTCGCGAGAACTGGCGGCCGGGTACGAAGGTCCGATTGCTCGGCGTTCACGTTTCGCAATTCAGCAAGACCGGCGGCCAACTCGACTTACTGGACGGCGACAAGAAATTGCGCTGGACGGATGCGATGCGAGCCGCGGACCGGCTGCGTGACCGCTATGGCGATGACGCCGTGACGCTGGCCGGTGGAATGCGCGGCAAGTTCCGTGAACGAACGCACGAGGCGCTGGTGGATAAGGCCCGAGATCCCGAACCGCCGTCGTGACACTTCTGATACCTTGTCGATGATGGCCGGAGACTTTTGCATCGAGAAGGCGCTTCTGATGGAGAAGGTACAGTCGACCTTGTTAAAGCTCGCCAAGATCGCTCATGAGCAGAGCGAGGCGTTGGGACGCGGGGACCAGAAGACCGTGATGGCACTCGATAAGGAGCTCGAAAATTCTCTTGGAGAAAAGGAGCGCTTCCTAGGGGCGTTTAACCAACACGTGGAAGATCACGGCTGCTAAAGGGCGGCTGAAAGCTTATTGGCCGCCGATAAACCCGATACACCCAGTTGAAATCGCAGAAAATTACCGGTCGGATCGGCTCTCGTGATACTGTCCCGTATGCCTATCCGCACCCTTTGCGCTTCGGTCATCTTAGCGACGGCGGCATGCGGCGATGTTCGGGCCGCCGCTCACGTCTTCGCATCGCTGACATCAGGCGCCGTTAGTATTTCGCACATCAACAGCGCGACGGGCCGGCAATCCCTCGTTTACCCTACCATCCCCGGCGTCCGATACCTGGCTGTTTCTCCCGGCGGCGGCCAAGCATTGTTTCTGGCCGATTCGAGCAGCCTTGCTGGATTTGTAAATCTAACCACCGGGGCTCTGAGTCCGTCTATTGCGCTCACCGGAACGCCTGCGGCGGCCTTCTTCAGCCAAGACGGGCTGACCGCTTTTGTGATTGGTTCGGACCTCGACCAGAGCGGCGGAGGAGACACGTACACTCTGCATTTATTTGCGATCGATGTGACCACCCAGGCTGTCTCGATCGATCTAAAGTACCCGTCCCTGGCCGGACTGCAACCATGCTGCAACCAAAGTGCGGGTTTCGCGGTTTCTCCGGATGGAACGAAACTATATTTGCCAACCTCTACGGCCGCGGCAGACGTCATCGCGATTTTTTCTTTACCGTCGCTGACTCTGTCGCAAACCGTAACGGTCGGCACGAGTAGCAATATCTTCTACCCCACAACTGTAGCCGCAACGTCGGATGGTGAATACCTGGTGATTGGCGGCAGCAACCAGGACGACGCTCCGATCCTGGCACTCTACAGCGCGAACACTTACCAGGAACTCACCAGCGTGGCCGTCCCGGATCCAAACGAAGCTCAAATCGAAAATCTGGTGGCGTCGCCCACGTCGGGTGCGGTTTACGCGGTGGTCCGGGTGGAGACTACAGGCGATTATGTGACGACGATCAGCACACCGTCCTTGAACCTGTCAGCGCCGTTGGCGCTGACAGCCGACGATTCGTTTGAGGACATGGCAGTCTCCCCCGACGGAACCAAACTGCTCGTGGGCGCATCGATTCTCGATCTCAGTTCCCAAACGTTCCAAGCGTTGAATAGTCTCTCAACATTAGGAGTTCAGGGCGAGTTCAGCGATGCCGGGGATCTGTGGATCGTGAACGAGGACTCGACGCAGATCGCTGTTCTTGAAGAAGGCAACAGCGTGGTGTCCAGCTTGATTTCGGTCGGATTTCAAGGGGCGATTTGTCCGGGGCCGCCGGGGACGATCTATTTCCTGCCCTTGGGGGTTGCCCT
>NZ_CAJCHS010000043.1 GCF_903970205.1 Nevskia soli
CCGCTCGTACGATCTCTTTGTTTCGCGATTCGGACCGCTGAACGCCGTGCAGAATGTCAGAGCGTTCGGCAATGATCCGGACCAGCCGCTGTTGTTGTCGCTGGAAGAATACAATCCCGAGACCAGGCTCGCGAAGAAGACGGCTATTTTCGACCGCAGAACGCTGGAACGGTATCGGCCCGTCGAGCGCGTTGAAACCGCTTCGGAAGCTTTGCTGGTGTCCCTGAATGAGACCGGCCAGATAAGTTGGCCCCGTATGGAAGCGCTGACCGGCAAGAGCGCATTCGATTTGCAGGACGAACTGGGTTCACTCGCATACCGGAATCCTGAGGGCGGCACTTGGGAAACTGCGGATCGATATCTCAGTGGCAACGTCCGGGCGAAGCTCGTCGTTGCCCAGTCTTCGGCTCGCCTCGACCCTGCTTACCAGCGGAATGTCGAAGCATTGCAGGCCGTGCAACCGCCGGACCTTAAGCCGGGAGAAATCGAAGCGCGTCTCGGTTCATCGTGGATTCCTCGGTCAGACATTCGCGACTTCGTTGCTGAGTTGCTGGACGTGGCGCCCGCGACCGTGAAGGTCGGCTACGCGGAATCCATCGCAACCTGGACTCTGGAGCTGGACTACGCCGCGAACTACACCGTGAGCAACACCACGACGCACGGCACCTCGCGCTTTCGCGCATCGGACCTGATTGAGCAGTCGTTGAACGGACGTACGCCCACAGCCTATGATGAGGACCCGGAAGGAAAACGTACCGTAAACCAGCCTGAGACGATCGCGGCCCGCGAAAAGCAGCAGCAATTGAAGGATCGATTCGGGGAGTGGGTCTGGGAAAATCCCGACCGCGCGAAACGGCTGGCGGACGATTACAACTTTCGCTTTAATAATATCCATCTGCGTGAGTTTGATGGTTCGCATCTTACCTTGCCTGGAATGGTGCGAACCGCGCTTCGCGACGGCGACCTCGCGCCGCACCAGAAGAACGCGGTCTGGCGCATTCTTCAGGGTGGAAGTCCGCTGCTGGCCCATGTCGTGGGAGCCGGGAAAACGTGGACCATGGCCGCGGCCGCGATGGAACTCCGACGCCTCGATCTGGCGAAAAAGCCGATGTTCGTAGTTCCCAATCATCTGGTAGACCAGTGGGGTGCGGAGTTTCTGAAGTTGTACCCGCAAGCACGGTTGTTCGTCGCCGGGAAAGAACACTTTGCCACCGAAAACCGGCAGCAGGCAATGGCGCGAATCGCGACCGGGAACTACGACGCCGTGATCGTCTCGCATCGTTCGTTCGAGTTGCTTCCGGTCTCTGACGATTACTTCAACCGCTTCGTCCAGAAGCAGGTGGCTGAACTGGATGAGGAGATCGGGCAGGCTAACGAGTCGAAAGACGACAACCGCCGCATCGTGAAAGAACTGGAAAAAGCGAAGAAGCGGCTTACAGTTCGTCTGAAAAAGCGCGCTGCCAGGGAGTCGAAGGACCGCGTTCTGACCTTCGAAGAGCTGGGAGTCGATGCGATTTTCGTTGATGAGGCCGATCTGTATAAAAACCTGGCTTACACCACGAAGATGAATCGTATCGCCGGCCTTCCGAACTCCGATAGCAATCGCGCATTCGATATGTTTCTGAAGGCTCGCTATCTACAGGAACGGAACGACGGGCGCGGCGTAGTCTTTGCGACCGGCACGCCGATTTCGAACACCCTCGCTGAGATGTACACCATGCAGCGGTATCTCGCGCCGGAAATGCTGTCGGAGCGGGGCGTCAATCATTTCGATCCGTGGGCAGCGAACTTTGCCGAGGCCGTCACGTCGCTGGAACTCGCGCCGGATGGATCCGGGTACCGGATGCACACCCGCTTCGCAAAGTTCATCAATCTTCCGGAGCTGCTTACGATGTTCCGCACCGTTGCCGACGTGCAAACAGCAGACATGCTCAACCTGCCGCGCCCCGAACTGGAGAACGGTCGGCCGACCGTCGTGGCTGCGCCGGCGAGTCCCGAACTCAAAGCCTTCATCCGAACTTTGACCGACCGGGCTGAGAGGCTGAAGAAGGAACGTGTCGATCCGGCCGTGGATAATATGCTGAAGATCACCGGGGAGGGCCGCAAAGCAGCGCTGGATATGCGTCTGGTTCGACCGAGCGTTGAGCCGCCAGAGGACACCAAGGTCGACCGCGCGGTCTCGCGAATCCTCAAAATCTGGAACGATACCCGGAGCGAGCGTTCGACCCAACTAGTCTTCAGCGATCTCTCCACGCCAGATCCCCAACGATTCAATGTCTACGACGACATCCGATCAAAGCTGGTTGCCGCGGGCATCCCACCGCGAGAGATTGCCTTCATCCATGACGCGGAAACCGACACTGCGAAGAAACTGCTGTTCGACGCAGTGAATGCGGGTCGAGTTCGGGTGCTGCTCGGGTCTACAGAAAAGATGGGAGCTGGGACCAACGTCCAACGACGGCTCGTGGCCCTTCATCACCTGGACGCGCCATGGCGCCCGCGCGATATCGAGCAGCGTGAAGGACGGATACTGCGACAGGGGAACACGAACAAAGAGGTTCAGATCTACCGCTATGTGACGGAAGGCTCCTTCGACGCCTACATGTGGCAAACATTGGAAACCAAGGCGCGCTTTATCCATCAGGTAATGCGCGGAGAAACGTCGGTGCGGGCGGCGGAAGACCTGGACAGCGGCGCCCTTACCTACGCCGAGATCAAAGCCATTGCCTCCGGCAATCCCGCTGTCGTTCAAAAAATCAAGATCGACACGGAAATCCGCAAGCTCGACCAGTTGCGCGCCGTTCACGTCAATCAGCA
>NZ_CAJCHS010000044.1 GCF_903970205.1 Nevskia soli
CAGCCGCATCGTCCCTTTCACGAAAGTGCAGCCTGAAGGCGCGGAACGATTGGTCGCGTCCCGGAACGATTTACTCGCTTAGATCGAGACAAAGACCGCTGCGCTCGCCGTTGCGCGATCATTTTTACCGTTGCGCGATGATTTTTAAATGACACTTCCCTCCTTGCCATCCACCGTCGTTCCGCTTCGAAACCGCCCGGCATGGGCCGCGTTGACTGACCATTTCACGAAAATTCGAACCATACATCTCAGGCAGCTTTTCGCCGACGATTCGGAACGCAGTAAACGCTTCACGACCGAGACGCTGGGTCTATACTTTGACTACTCGAAGAACCGCATCACGGCAGAGACGATAAGCCTTCTCATCGAGCTTGCCGAGCAATCAGGATTGCGGCATCACATCGACGCCATGTTCGCGGGTGAGAAGATCAACATCACCGAGCAGAGGGCCGTGCTGCATGTCGCCTTACGAGCTCCGAAGAGCGAGCAGATTTCTGTCGACGGCACGGATGTCGTTCCCGAAGTCCACGCCGTGCTCGACAAGATGGCGCAGTTCGCCGAACAGGTTCGCAGCGGGGCATGGAAGGGACACACCGGCAAGCGCATTCGAAACGTAATCAACATCGGCATTGGCGGCTCCGACCTCGGCCCGGTCATGGCCTACGAAGCCCTGAAGTATTACAGCCAGCGCGACCTGACCTTCCGTTTCATCTCGAATGTGGATGGCACCGACTTTGTCGAGGCGACGCGCGATCTCGACGCCGAGGAAACCCTGTTCGTCGTCTGCTCCAAGACGTTCACCACGCTCGAAACCATGACCAACGCCCACACGGCGCGCGATTGGATGCTCAAGGCTGTGAGCGATGAGAAGGCTGTGGCGCGACATTTCGTCGCCGTGTCCACCAACCGCGTGAAGGTCGAAGAGTTCGGCATCGACAGCGCCAATATGTTCGGCTTCTGGGACTGGGTCGGCGGGCGCTATTCGATGGACTCCGCGATCGGCCTTTCCACGATGATCTCGATTGGTCCTGAACAATTCAGCCGGATGCTCTCCGGCTTCCATGCAATGGATGAGCACTTCCGAACCGCGCCCTTCGAACGTAATCTGCCCGTGCTCATGGGCCTCCTCGTCGTCTGGTACAACGGCTTTTTCGATGCGCAGACGGTGGCGGTGTTGCCCTACGAACAATACCTGAAACGCTTCCCCGCATACCTTCAACAATTAACCATGGAGAGCAACGGCAAGCACGTGACACTCGACGGAAATCAAGTCGATTATCAAACCGGGCCGATTTACTGGGGGGAGCCGGGCACCAACGGCCAGCACTCTTTTTATCAGCTCATCCATCAGGGGACAAAGCTCATCCCCTGCGATTTCATTGCGTTCGGCCAAGCTCTCAATTCGCTGGGCAATCACCACGATTTGTTGCTGGCCAATGTGTTCGCGCAGGCTGAGGCGCTTGCGTTCGGACGCACCGCGGAAGAAGTCAGAGCCGCGGGTACACCGGAATGGCTTGTTCCGCATCGCACATTTGAGGGCAACCGGCCGTCGACGACCATCCTTGCCGAGCGGCTTACGCCGGAGACACTGGGAAAACTGATCGCACTTTACGAGCACAGCGTCTTTACCCAGGGAACTGTCTGGCAGATCGACTCGTTCGATCAGTGGGGCGTGGAACTCGGCAAGGTTCTGGCCGAGAAGATCGTTCCCGAGCTGGAGAAGGCCGACGAACCGTCACTGAAGCACGACAGTTCTACCAACGCGCTCATTCGGCAGTACCGCCAACTCCGCCGCGCGAAAGACTAAAATCGAGCGCAGAGGAAGACACCAATGGAACTCGGAATGATTGGATTGGGGCGGATGGGAAGCAACATGGTGCGGCGTCTCATGCGGGCGGGACACCACGGCGTGGTTTACGACCTTCATCCGGAAGCAGTGCAGGCGATAACGAAAGACGGAGCGATCGGCGCCAAATCGTTCGAAGACCTCGCGAGTAAGCTGAAGCCGCCGCGCACGGTCTGGATGATGGTGCCTGCCGAAGCGGTCGATTCGACTTTGAAAACCCTCACTCCACTCCTCGGAGCGGACGACGTGATCATCGATGGAGGGAATTCCTACTACCACGATGACATCCGGCGCGCGGCCGAGCTGAAAACGAAAGGCATCCACTATGTCGACGCCGGAACCAGCGGCGGCGTTTGGGGTGCGGAGCGAGGGTACTGTCTGATGATAGGCGGCGACGAAACGATCTTCCGGCGCATCGAGCCCATTTTCAAGGCACTGGCGCCCGATATAGCGGAGGCCCCGCGCACCCCGGGCCGCGAGAAGGTGGGCGGCACCGCTGAACACGGCTACCTGCATTGCGGGCCGAGTGGCGCCGGTCACTTCGTCAAGATGGTCCACAACGGCATCGAGTACGGCATCATGGCCTCCTATGCGGAAGGGTTGAATATCCTCAAGCATGCCAACGCGGGCCAACAGCAACGTACCGCGGATGCGGAAACCGCCCCCCTTCGCCACCCGGAGCACTACGCGTATGACTTGAATCTTTCCGACATCGCGGAGGTCTGGCGCCGTGGCAGTGTCATCGCTTCGTGGCTTCTCGATTTGGCCGCAGCCGCGCTTCTCGATAGTCCCGACCTGGCCAAGTTCGCCGGCCGGGTGTCGGATTCAGGGGAGGGCCGCTGGACCATCGCAGCAGCCGTTGATGAGTCGGTCCCGGCGCCCGTCCTCAGTGCCGCGCTCTATCAACGCTTCAGTTCGCGCGGCGAGGCCGACTTCGGAGACAAACTGCTGTCCGCCCTTCGCTACCAGTTCGGTGGGCATGAGGAGAAGGCAGCCGCAAAGGCGGAGGCCTGATGGCTGCTTCCCATTCGGAAGCGCGCTGGTAATCTTCGGTGTCACGGGCGATCTCGCCCACCGGACGAACGTTCGAATTGCTTGCTGCCAGCTCCCAGGAAGTCGTCAAAAACGAAAGCCGTGAGCATCCCCTTCTCGTTTTGACGCGATTTTGACCTTTTTGCCGCTACCATTGGGACGCGGTCTTCCCTGCGGCCCTGTCTGCTTAATCTGGACCGCTTTCACCTGGTGCAGGACGTAGTCGATCGCTTGACTCAGGTGGGTTCCGATGGCTCCTATCTGAAGCCGATGATGCAGGACAAGCTGATCGAACACTAGAACGATATCGATGAGCACGGGGAGGACATGCCTGAATACGGAACGGATTACCCTTCCTTTGTCTCCGAGTTTGAGCGGACTCCTCCGGCTGCATGGAAACTTGCGTGTGCGGTTCGACATGAGGGGATCGTTAGCCGCCATGAGCCGTTGAAGCGTTACTGAGGCAGCGGAGCGCATAGGAACCGGAGAGGAAAGCGTCATGAAAGCGAACGCCGATAAGGCCCAATCGAAGCCGGGAGCAGCGCCGGGAGCGAAATCCGACGCGCAGAAAAACCTGAAGTCCATTCCGATGGCGGATCTCCAAACCAAACTCGGCTCATCCCCGAACGGCTTGAGTCAGGACGAGGCAAAGAAACGTCTTGCCCAATATGGACCGAATGAGATTGCGGAAAAGAAAGAAAACCTTTACCTGAAATTCCTCTCGTATTTTTGGGGCCCCATTCCATGGATGATCGAGGCGGCCGTAATTCTGTCGGGCGTGGTCCGGCACTGGCCGGATTTTTTCATCATCCTACTCTTGCTTCTCTCCAACGCGGTCGTAGGCTTCTGGGAGGAGCACCAGGCCGGCAACGCGATCGCCGCGCTTCGGAAGCAGCTGGCCATCAAGGCCAAGGTCAAACGCGACGGCAAATGGACAGACCCTTCGGCCAAGGAACTGGTACCGGGCGACGTCGTTCGACTCATGCTAGGCGACATTGTTCCGGCCGACGCCCGCCTGCTGCCGGGCGACCCGCTGGAAGTCGATCAGTCCGCGCTGACCGGCGAATCTTTACCGGCCGAAAAAAAGCCGGGCGACGCGTTGTTCTCGGGTTCCATCATTCGGCAGGGCGAGAGCGAAGCCATGGTCTATGCCACCGGCGCCGACACTTACTTCGGCAAGACCGCGCTAATGGTGCTGGGACCGGATTCCGCCAGTCATTTTCAAAAAGCCGTGCTCAAGATCGGCGACTACCTGATTGTTCTCGCGGTCTTCCTGGTAGGCGTGATCGTTACCGTCGCGCTTTTCCGCCACGATCCGCTCCTGAGCACACTCGAGTTCGCACTGGTGCTTCTTGTCGCCGCAATTCCGGTTGCAATGCCAACCGTTCTGTCCGTCACGATGGCAGTGGGTGCACGCCTTCTGGCGAAGAAGCAAGCCATTGTTACGAGACTCTCCGCCATTGAAGAATTGGCCGGCGTCGACATTCTTTGCTCGGACAAAACCGGTACACTGACCCTGAACAAGCTGACCCTGGGTGATCCCTTCGTGCTGAAAGGTTCTACCGCTGAACAGGTCATTCTCTGGGCTGCGCTGGCTTCTCGCGCGGAAGATAAGGACACGATTGACCTGGCGGTAATCGGGGGCGTGAAGGACGACAAGGCATTGAAGGCTTGTACCGTGCTTCATTTCCAGCCTTTCGATCCGGTGCACAAGCGTACCGAGGCGACGGTTAAAGGCGCGGACGGAAAACAGTTTTATGTGGCCAAAGGCGCGCCGCAGGTAATTCTCAAGATGTCCGTCAACGCCGCCGACGTGAACGATGCCGTCGAAAAAGCGGTCAACGAGTTTGCCGCAAGAGGATTCCGATCGCTGGGCATAACTCGCGCAACCGAGGAAAACAAATGGCAGATGGTAGGTGTGCTGCCGATGTTCGACGAGCCTCGCCCCGACGCAAAAACCACCATCGCGAACGCCCGTGCCATGGGCGTCTCCGTGAAGATGGTTACCGGCGATCAGATGGCCATCGCCAAAGAAACTGCGAAACAGCTCGGGATGGGAACGAACATTCTCGATGCCGGCGGCCTGGGCGATATCAAACACCATGAGACCGCGCAGATGGCTGAATCCATCCAAAAAGCGGATGGATTCGCGCAGGTATTTCCGGAACACAAGTTCCACATCGTGGACACGCTGCAGCAGCACGGGCACATTGTCGGCATGACCGGCGACGGCGTCAACGACGCCCCGGCGCTCAAGAAAGCGGATTGCGGAATCGCTGTCTCCGGAGCCACCGACACGGCGCGCGCGGCGGCGGACATTGTTCTGCTGGCTCCCGGCTTGTCCGTGATCATTGACGCGATCAAGGAAAGCCGCCGCATCTTCCAGCGCATGAACAGCTATGCGATCTATCGCATCGCCGAGACGCTGCGCGTGCTGTTCTTCATGACCCTGGCGATCCTGGTCTTTAATTTCTACCCGGTGACGGCGGTAATGATCGTCATGATTGCGTTGCTCAACGATGGCGCCATTCTATCCATCGCTTACGACAACGTGCACTACAAAGACAAGCCCGAGGCCTGGAACATGCGGCTGGTGCTCGGGGTCTCTACCGTGCTTGGCATTTTCGGCGTAATCGCGGCGTTCGGTCTTTTCTACCTCGGGGAGCGGGTGTTTCATCTGGATCGGGACCGCATCCAGACGCTCATGTATCTGAAGCTGTCGGTAGCGGGGCATCTGACGATTTTCCTGACTCGTACGCGCGGGCCGTTCTGGTCGATACGCCCGGCAAAGATTCTGTGGATCGCGGTTCTGGGTACGCAAGTGATCGCGACTCTGATTGCCGTGTACGGTCTCTTTATGCATCCGCTCGGCTGGGGCTGGGCAGGCTTTGTCTGGGGGTACGCCATTGCATGGGCTCTCTTAAACGACCGCGTCAAGCTGCTGGCTTATCGCATTCTCGACCCCAAGAAACCCGCGCTGCTGGGCAAAAAACCAAAAGATCAAACACCTCAGGATTTGAAGCCGGAGATCGCCGCCCGGGCCTACGAGCTCTTTGAGAAGCGCGGCGGCGCCGATGGCCAGGCAGTCGAAGATTGGGCCGAGGCCGAGCGCGAGATCGAAAAAGAACACGTCCCCGTTTAGCCCAGGGCGCTTAGTTGCTCAACGTGGTTGCCGGGCGTCGGCCATCTCCAACAGATTGGCGCGGAGGCCCAGGGCATCGTGGGCGACACCGCAATGGTTGTTGTTGCGTAGTATGCGGAATCACGTATAAAAACGCCTCGACCCCAAGAACGTTCGTCGCCGCGATTTGTTTCTTGAGCTCTCTTTTTGACGTTGGATTGACGTGTTTTGTCCCACACTGGTGATGAACGTAAGTGAAATAAAACGAACTAGGAGAACATTTCAATGAATAAAACGCTGACAGCAATCCTGGCAACTGCCAGTTTCATGAGTGCTGCCGCTTTCGCGGCGGACAGAGAAGTCAAGGTCGACGACAGGCTCGACGCTTCGGCGGACACGCTGAACGCCATGATGAGAGCTTCCGATCACGGGATTCCCCACGATCTGCTCGACAAAGCGAAGTGTGTGGTCGTCGTGCCAGGCATGAAGAAAGCCGGATTCATTTTCGGGGGGAAATACGGCCGCGGCTTTGCGGTCTGCCGGGAGGCGGGTCGCTCGGGTTGGAGCGCGCCGGCCGGCATGATCGTTGAAGGCGGAAGCTTCGGGTTTCAGATTGGCGCTTCGGAGACCGATGTCGTTTTGCTGGTGATGAACGACGGCGGGATGAAGCATCTACTGTCGGATAAATTCACGCTCGGGGGAGATGCATCGATAGCGGCGGGTCCGATTGGCCGCTCAGCTTCCGCGCAGACGGACGTCGAGCTAAGCGCGGAAATGCTATCGTATTCCCGGTCTCGCGGACTGTTCGCCGGTATTTCGTTGGAGGGCGCAACACTTCGTCCGGATGATCAAGCTGACACGGAACTCTATTCTCACGACGCGACCAACCGGGAGATTCTGACCGGCGACTTCAAAGCTCCGGCGGCGGCAGGCAAGTTTGAGAGGGCGCTTCATCGGGATTCGGCCAAACGAACCTGATAACGGACCTCTGCCCGCTAGCCGGGATAAGGAACCGCGATAGCCGATCTCGCGCACTTTCACTTAGTGCGCGAACCGGCCGCTCCTGACCAGTCGGTTCACCTATCCTGCCCGCTTACGCTTGTATGGCTTGCAATAATATAACGACGCCAACATTTATTCAATTGCGTCGTCCGGTGATTTAGTCCGCCTATTCAATCCCAGGATTAATAGATTGGTAGGAACACTGGATGGATCTCTAATAGACGGGCGAGGTCACGGCAAGATCGCTCCGGCTCAACA
>NZ_CAJCHS010000045.1 GCF_903970205.1 Nevskia soli
AGTTGGGCATGACCCGTCGGTTCACACTCCGAGCCCGACCGAAAGGGAGGGTCGTCCGCCGGCAGCTGAGTTGACCCTAGACAGACCGCGTCACAATAGAAATAGCTGCCGCCTCGAATGAATCGAACAAAGAAGCCTGAAGTCATGAGCCCGGCCGGGTACTGGCCGCAACTACGCGCGGCCGTGGAAGCCGGCGCGGACGCGGTTTACTTCGGGCTGAAGCACTTCACCGCACGGGCGAAGGTCGGGTTCGAGCCCTCGGAGTTGCCCGAAGTGATGCGAACCCTACATCAGCGCGGCGTGCGCGGCTTCGTCACGTTCAACACGCTGGTGTTCGAGCATGAGCTGAACGAGGCGGCGCGCGCGGTCGAAGAAATCGCGCGTGCGGGCGCGGATGCGCTGATCATCCAGGACCTCGGGATCGCGAAGCTGGCGCGTGAGATCGCACCCGATATCGAGATCCACGCGAGCACGCAGATGAGCATTACGGACACCGCGGGGGTGGCCTTCGCGCGGTCGCTGGGTGTGGATCGGGTGACGCTGGCGCGCGAGTTGTCGCTTGCCGAGATTCGCGCGATCGCCAGTCAGATCGCGTGCGAGTTGGAAGTGTTTGTCCATGGCGCGTTGTGTGTTTCGTATTCCGGGCAGTGTTTTTCTTCCGAAGCCTGGGGAGGAAGGAGCGCGAATCGCGGCCAGTGCGCGCAGGCTTGCCGGTTGCCTTACGAGTTGGTGGTGGACGGGCGCGTCGAGCCCCTGGCCGATGCGCGGTATCTGCTCTCGCCGGGCGACCTGTACGCACTGGAGCAGGTTCCGGAGCTAGTCGATATCGGCGTCAGCGCGCTGAAGATAGAAGGCCGGTATAAGGACGCTGCGTACGTGGCGCTGACGACCGCGGCTTACCGCAAAGCCGTCGACCAGGCGTGGGCGGGGCGCGCCGTCGCGCTTGAACCGATCGAGAAACTGCGGCTGGAGCAGGTTTATTCGCGCGGACTCGGACCGCATTTCATGAGCGGGACGAACCATCAGAAGGTGGTGGAAGGACGCGCGCCCCGCCATCGAGGCTTGTTGATGGGGCGCGTGACGCGGGTTGGAAACGATAGCGTGACCATCGCGTCTGTCGGTGAAGCGGCTTCGATTGCGCCGTTGAAGCCGGGTGATGGCGTCGTGTTCGATGCGGCGGACTGGCGGAGTCCGCAAGAGCGTGAAGAAGGCGGCCGCATCTTTGAACGGACCGAGCGACGCGACGGGGAGATTGAGCTGCGCTTCGGCAATGGCGCGATCCGGCTGGATCGCGTACGTGCCGGAGATCTGATCTGGCGCACCGACGACCCGGACGTGGATCGTGCGGTTCGGCCGATTACCGAGGCAACGGCGCCGGTCCATCGCCAACGCGTTTCGGTGAAGGTTGTCGCGCGCGAAGGGCAATCGCTGCGGACCGAGTGGAGACTGGACCGCCATCCTTCGGTTTGCGTCACAGTCGAATCGGCGCAGCCGCTGGGAGTTGCGCAGAATCGCGCGCTGACTGTCGAGCTGTTACGGGAGCAATTCGCGCGCCTTGGCAATACCGCTTATGAGCTGTCGGAGATCGATCTCGATCGAAGCGGATCGCCCTTCGCGCCTGCTTCGTTATTGAATCCGCTTCGACGGGAAGCGGTGGAACGATTGCAGGAGGCGCAAACGCGATCAAATGTCGGGGCGGTCCGGGCGGCTGACGCGATTGCGGAGAAAGCGCTGCGAAACGTGGCTTCGAAAGCGCCGTTGCTGGGCCGCTCCGAATTGCACTTGCTCGTACGAACGCCGGGACAGCTCGCCGCGGCGATGGAACTAAGTCCGGCGAGCATCACGCTGGATTATCTCGATCTGTATGGCTTGCGCCCGTCTGCTGAACGCCTTCGGGCGAGCGCGATCGAGTTGCGCGTTGCCACGCCGCGTGTTCTAAAGCCGGGCGAGGAGAAGATACTCAATTTTCTGCTGAGTCTCGATTGCGCGTTGCTCGTGCGCGGCTCCGGAATGGTGGAGCAATTGGCAGCAACCGCGCACCGCATGTTGATTGGCGATTTCAGCCTGAACACGGCCAATTCGCTCACCGCCCAAGTCTTATCCGAAAGCGGTTTCGCGCGGCTGACTCCCAGTCACGATCTGAACGCCGCGCAGATTTCCGAACTTGCCGGCCGGATCGGACCGGGACGCCTGGAGGTGGTTGCGTACCAGCATCTGCCTGTATTCCACACCGAGCATTGCGTGTTCTGCCGGTTTCTTTCGACCGGCACGAGCTATCGGGATTGCGGTCGTCCCTGCGAAACGCATGAAGTCGGATTGCGCGATGAACAGGGTCGCGTGCATCCCGTGATTGCCGATGTCGGCTGCCGCAATACGGTGTTCGGAGCCGAGGCGCAGGATGCCAGCCTGTATCTAGACGTGTGGCGTGAGGCCGGTATCCGGCATTATCGGCTGGAGTTCGCGCACGAATCGGATGCGGAGGTTCGTCACGTTGCCGGCGCGTGGAAGGAAGCTCTGGCCGGCCGAATCACGTCGACCGAGCTGCGCGCGCGGCTAAAAGCGGCAACCTCCGATGGCACAACGGAAGGCAGCCTGTTTGTCCCGGAGGGCTGGGCACACCTTCCGGTCCTGCAATAGGTCAATCGACGCTCTCGTTCGGCATTCAGGACGCTAGCGATAACCGGACGATCTTCTTTTGAAACGCATAGTGGACGAGCTGCGCTTTGTTGTGGATATTCAGCTTCCGCATCAGGTTGAACTTATGAGCCTCAACGGTCTTCGGACTTACGCTCAATAGTGCGGCGCACGCCCTCACCGAGTGACCTTCAGCGAGAAGCTTCAGTATTTCGCGTTCGCGCCGGGTCAACTCGGTGGTCCGCTGCGTATCTTTGCCCGATCGAACCCGCCAGCCATCCACGAACCGCGAGAGCGCGGCAGGCGGCAAGTAGGTTTCTCCATTGGCGATTTGTCGAACCGCCGCCGTGAATTCTTGCACGGTGCTTTCGGACGGCAGGAGCCCCGCCGCGCCGGAGTGCATACAGTCGACAACCGCCTCTTCATCACTGATCGCGGACAGGAAGAGAACACGAGCGGAAGGAATGCTGCGGACGAGTTCGCGCGCCGCGTCAATGGAGTTCGAACCGGCCATATTCGCTTCGAGTACAACCACGTCCGGTTGATGTTGATCGGCGAGCGATAGACTCTCGCGAGCGTCGGCGGTCTCGGCTACAACACAGAAATCGGACTCATTCTCGAGCAATGATTTCAGTCCTTCTCTAAATAGGCGGAACGAGTGAATGAGCAGAATGCGGGTTCGCACGGTCAACCTCCTTGGCAGTTCTTTCGGAGGAATGCGACGAAAAGTTTAGGGCGAGGCGTCAGCCCAGCGAACAAACCCAGCTGATCAACCCAGCTTGCGCTTGAAAATCTCGTTCAGGGTACCCGGGTTCGCCTGCCCGCGCGACGCCTTCATCGCCTGGCCGACCAGGAAACCGAGGACCGCGGTCTTACCGGCGCGGTATTGCTCGACCTGCTTGCCATTCGCCGCGATTGTCTCCTCGACAATTCGCTCGATCGCGCCCGTATCGCTGATCTGTCGCAAACCTTCGCGGTCCATGATCGCGGCGGGCGCTTCGCCGGTCTCGAACATCCGGGGGAAGATCTCTTTGGCAAGTTTACCGGAAAGCTCCCCGGTCCCAATCAGCTTCACCAACTCCCCCAGATGCTGCGCGGAGATCGGTGACTCAGTGATCTCCCTGCCCGCGGACTTCAGCATCCCGGAGAGATCGCCCATCACCCAGTTCGCCGTGTTTTTCGGGTCGCCGGACGCGGCGGCAGCCTGTTCAAAGTAGTCGCTGAGCGCGCGCGTAGCGGTAAGGACGTGAGCGTCGTAATCCCTCAGCCCGTAGGCCGCCGTGAAGCGGGCGCGGCGCGCCGCCGGGAGTTCCGGCATCGACTCGCGGACGCCGTTCAGCCAGGCATCGGACAACGTCAGCGGAACCAAATCCGGCTCGGGGAAATACCGATAATCGTGCGCCTGCTCTTTGGAGCGCATGCCCACCGTCTCGCCGGTATCCGAGTTGTAGAGCCGCGTTTCCTGCATCACGCGGCCGCCACTCTCGATCAACGCGATCTGACGCGATATCTCGTAATCCAGCGCGAGTTTCAGAAAGCGGAACGAGTTCAGATTCTTGACCTCCGCTTTCGTGCCGAACTTTTCGGCGCCGCGCAGACGCACGGACACGTTGGCGTCACAGCGCAGTTGGCCCTTTTCCATGTCGCATTCCGACACTTCAACGAACTGCAGCACCTGCTTGACGATGGTCAGATAGGCGTAAGCTTCTTCCGAGGTGCGCATATCGGGCTCACTCACGATTTCAATGAGCGGCGCGCCGGATCGATTGATATCGACGTAGGAGTAGCGGTCGGAATCGCGGAAACCGTCGTGGATACTCTTTCCGGCATCGTCTTCCATGTGAACGCGCGTGACACCGATCTCTTTGGCAACGCCGTCCACGTCAATCTCGACGCGGCCATGTTCCGCCAAGGGCTCATCGTATTGCGAAATCTGGTAGCCCTTGGGAAGGTCCGGATAGAAGTAGTTCTTGCGCGCGAAACGGGACAGCGAATTGACCTGGCATCCCAGCGCGACTGCGGCTTTCACCGCCAGTTCGACAGCCTTCCGATTCAGAACGGGAAGCGCTCCGGGCATTCCCAGACAGACCGGGCAGACGTGCGTGTTGGGAGGCGCCCCGAACTCAAGCGGACAGCCGCAGAAAATCTTGGTGCGCGTCCCGAGCTGGACGTGAACTTCCAGACCGATGACCGGTTCGTATTTGGCGAGAATGGCGGCTGAAGGCGAATCGAGTAAGGCTGCGGACATCGGTAAAAGTTTAACGCGAACGCGCAGTGATTCGGCTTCTTGCGTGCGCCTATGTAATTTGGACTACCCGTTCGTTTCACAACCAAAGATGAAAAGGGTCCGTACAGCCCCACTCCGAGCCCGACCGAAAGGGAGGGTATCCTGGCGGAACGGCGTATGTGGGCGACATTTTCGAGGGAGCCTCTTGGCTCCGCACATAGCCGGGGAGTCCGGCGATAAGTAACTACTGGCGCCGCGTAAGCGAGTTTGGTCCGAACTTACTCGAACTGCGCGGGCGTGTGGTCGTAGAAAAGGTACTTACGCCATTGGTCGTCGCCCTTCCCCAGCAGGCGCATCAGGTGACGGCTGGTGTGGAGACTAAAAGGACGCGGCTGCCGGGTCAACTTCATCCCGGCTTCCTCGGGGGTGCGGTTGCCCTTGCGGTTATTGCAGCGGTGGCAGCAGGCGACCAGGTTTTCCCATGTCGATTCGCCGGAGCGCGAGCGGGGAATCACGTGGTCGAGAGTCATTTCCGCCGACGGCAGCGTCTTGTGGCAGTACTGACAGGTGTAGCGGTCGCGCATCAGAATGTTCTTGCGTGAAAGGGCGCGCGTCTGGTGCGGGATGCGGCGGTATTCGAGCAGCCGGATCACCGACGGAAGCTTGAGCGAACGGCGCGACGAATGAATAGAATGCGTCGAAACTTCTTCCGCCGACGCCACGCCTTTCAACACCAACACGAGCGCACGTCGCGCCGCGCAGATGTTGATCGGCTCATAGCTCGCGTTTAACACGAGCACCGGTTTTTGCAGTCTGGTCGAAGTAGCCATTTGTCTATCCAGGAGCCCCCGTTGGATTTTCATTCGGAATGTCGGTGTGGCGGCGATCGACACGCGCCAGAGTCAAAAGTACGACCGATCGCGCCCCGGCTTGTTTTAACGCGACAGCGCAAGCGCCCGCGGTGGCGCCGGTTGTGAAAACATCGTCAATCAGAAGTACGCGGCGGCCGGCGAGGCGTTTCGCGTGGCGCGCAACGAATACGCTCTCCATATTGCGCTGCCGCTCGGTATGAGTAAGCCCGGCTTGCGGCGGGGTGCGCTGAACGCGCGCGAGTCCGGCGACTACCGGGACGCGTCGCGCGCGGGCGACCTTACGGGCGAGGCGTTCGGCCTGATTGAAGCCGCGCGACCATTGCCGCGTCCAGTGCATCGGTACGGGGACCACCACGTCGACAACTTCATCGATGGGTAGGGCGGAAGCGATCATGCGGCCGAGCGGACGTGCGAGCGCGATCATTCGGCGGTACTTAAAAAGGTGGATCAGTTCACGCAGCCGGCTGTCATATGCGCCAAACGAGTAAGCCGCGTCAAATCCGCGGGCACACTCGCGGCAGACCGCGCAGCGGCCGGCTTCATCCAGCGACGAGGCGTCCACGAAGGGCGTCCGGCAGAGGGTGCAAAAATACTCGGCATCGAGCGGCTGGATGCCGGCGATACACGCACCGCAAACCGGATAACGAGTGATTTCGGTGAGAGTACGGTTACAAAGGCGGCAGTTATCGGGAAAAACGAGCGAAAAAAGAGCGTGAGGGATGGTTCGAAGGGTTCGGAAGATCGGGGCCGGCGGGGAAGCCGTGACGCGATTAACCTGGAAGGCGCACCCCAGCGAACTCGCTCTTGCGGCTGAAATGGACGGGCCTGGTCATTGTTTCGAACACCTCGAAATCACCAAATCGTGCCAGTCTTACGTAAACCTTGAGTGTATTGCTCAAGAGCGAGCTTGTCAATTCTGCCGGCATTCTACGGACCACCGGCCTCGGGCTTTAGCGGCCGTTGTCAAACCGGGACGACCGAAAGGGCCGAGGAAAACGGCTGGAATGTCGCGCTCCGGTTTCATTTCCGCTAGACTGTCTTTATAGCGCGAAGAGGCTCGATAGATTACGAGCCCGGAGGGCCGACAAACTCAAGATGCCCATGTGGAACAAACGCCAGGAAGAGCCCACACCAGCGCCCCGGCCCGCTACGCCGGCAGCCAGCCCGGTAGCCGAGGTGAAGAAGGAGAGTACCGCCGTGTCGACGACGCCATTTCGTACCCCAGAACATAACAATCCAAGCAGTGGTAACCAGGCCAGTATCGGTAAAGCGGTAAAGATCAACGGCCAGATATTTTCTAAAGAAGACCTATATATTGACGGCGACGTGGAAGGGACGGTGGAATTGCACGAGAATAAGCTGACCATCGGCCCGAATGGCCGGGTGCAGGCAGCCGTGCGGGCGCGGGAAGTGGTCGTGCTCGGAGCCATCCAGGGTAATGTCGAAGCGGCCGAGCGCATCGATATCCGGAAAGAAGCAAAGCTGGTGGGAGACATCAAGACCGCTCGGATTGTGATTGAGGACGGCGCCTATTTCAAGGGCAGCATTGACATCGTGAAGCATGATGCAAAGGTCGTCGCCGCGGCTCCCGCGCCGGTGCCCTCCGCGCCCGCGCCGCGCCCAGCGACGGTTCCGGGCGCCACCGTGTCCGCTGTCGCGTCCGGGGACGCCAAGCGTTAAGGCAACCTTCGAGGGCTATATCGCATCGTTGTTGTGAGTTACTTGTTTCAGACCCGCTCGTTTCAGGCAAGCTTGTTTCAGTCAAGCTTGTTTCGGGAATGCTTGTTTCAGGCAAGCTTGTTTCGGGCAAGCTTGTTTCGGGAAAGCTGAGGAAGACGCTCCACTTTGCTTCCGGACCGTTTTAAGGGCCTTTTCAACGAGAGCTCGAATCCAAGACCGACCCGCCGCGGCTCCGCTCAAGAGGAAAAGGAAACGCATATCGAGCGCCAGAGCCGTGGCCTCGATCAATTTTTTTTCAACATTCGGGGCCTCTCCGGGTTGTCGTTGCTGGACCTCGGCGGGGCGGTGCAGGAGAACATCGAGTTCGTCACGAATCTTGGACACCGGGTGACGACGCAGGCGTTTTTGCAGACGCTCGACCAGACGTTCGGGCGCGACGCGGTCAACGAACATTCGCATCCGGACGGAATCGAGAGTTTCCTCAATCAGAATCTCGCTTTTCCGGACGCTACTTTTGACGGTGTACTGCTCTGGGATACTTTGCAGTACATCTCTCCTGCGCTCCTGGCCGCAACCATCAGCGAGCTATACCGGGTTACGCGGCCGGGGAGCTACATGCTCGCGTTCTTCAATTCAGACGATAAAACTCAGGTTTCGCCGAATACGAAGTTTCGGATCGTGGACGCCAATATGATTCGTCTGATGCAGAAGGGGACGCGCAGGCAGGCGCAGTCTTTCAATAACCGCAACCTCGAAAAACTCTTTAGTAAGTTCGATTCCGTCAAGTTCTTCCTGACACGCGAAAGCTTGCGCGAAGTGATCATCCGCCGGTAGCGGCCGGGCGCTTCTGCGATAACCGGCGGAAGCGCTTAAACAACGCCCGAACGCCCATCAAACCCAGCCCGAGACTCAGTAGCACCCAGGTTGCGGGTTCCGGAATGGCCGCGACCGGCCGCGGTGACGGCCCCGAGACGCGCGGGAGCGGCTTGTTGATCTCCGGAGATTCCTTCGGTATCGGGAACAATACTCCCGGCGGGGCGGTTGTGGGCGGAAAAAGCGAGGTTTCGGTGACAACCGGCGGCTGTACCGGCGGGTGCTCGATCGGTCGCGTAGGGACCAGCGGGGCGACTGGCAGCGGCGGAGTCACTCCTGGAAGTCTCACCGGTTGACCTGGCGCCGGCGGTAAGAGCGGCGTCTCAGGGACGATGATGGGTTTACGGGGCGGGATCTCGGTCGTCAGGCCAGGCGGCTCAAAACGGCGAACCGGCTTCTGGGGCGTATCGGACAGCCGGTTGCCGCAGCGACCGCGAACGAGGTTGACGCCATCCGTGAGGACGGATTCGCCGGCGTGAAGCAGCAGCGGCCGGTTCGTCCAGTAAATCGCGTTGTCAATACGATAGGACGCAAACATCCATCGATCCGCCGGCATCGTGATAGCTAAGAGGCGGTCGCCAATACCCTGGTAGTGAGCCGTCAGCTCCGGATCGGCGCGGCGATGGGCCTGGAACTCGGCCTCACCCACAACACCGCCGGGGATGAGCGAGTAGGGATAAATCCGGCGCGGGGCAATGGACGACTGCGTTAGTTTCGCTCGAAGTTCCTGACGCCGAACATCGGCATCGCGCCTTGCGCACCCGCACAGCAGGATCGCCAGGGCGACGGCCCACCGGGCAGTTAAACCAAGATATTTGTTCACGGGAGAATGACCATTGAAACTCTGGTCTTCTATCGTCGGTTCGACCTTTATGCTTTAGGTGCAACGCCGCTTTAGGCACAACCTGGGGGAACTCAGCTTCGGCACGGGACAGCCGGCAAGACCGGGAGTTTACCGGCTCGCCGACCAGACTTCCGCTAAGTGGGAGGCGCCGCTACGATTGCATGGTGTAAGTTGTCCGGCAAACCCTAGTGCGTCCGGCGCTCCCGTTGCTGACTATCGAGAGCCCGCTCCGCCTCACGGGCGCTGATAACCGCGTCGGGAACGCGAATTCCACGGTAAACAAGCGCCGCAATCGCCGCCCCTAGAATCGGCGCCACAATGAACAGCCAGAGCTGCTGGAGCGCCCAGCCGCCGACGAACAGAGCCGGTCCGATACTCCGGGCGGGATTGACCGAAGTATTCGTCACCGGGATTCCGACCAGATGAATCAAAGTGAGAGCGAGACCGATAGCGACTCCGGCGAATCCCACGGGCGCTTTAATGTCGGTCGCCCCGAGTATAGTAATCAGCAGGAAGAAAGTCAAAATCGTTTCCGTGAGGAATGCGGCAAGCAGACCATAGTGTCCCGGCGAATTCGCGTCATAGCCGTTGGCCGCGAAACCGGCGGTAGCCGGCACATAGCCGCCGGGAACGCCGGAAGCAATCGCGTAGAGCAGGGCGGAAGCAAGTATCGCTCCAACGATTTGAGCGCCGATATAACCCGCCACATAGCGCGATTCGAACTTACGGGCGAAAAGAAGGCCCAGAGTTACCGCCGGATTCAGATGGCACCCGGAGATAGGTCCCACGGTGTAGATCATGGCCAGCAGCGACAGGCCGAACGCGAGGGCTACGCCCAGGTAGCCGATCTTGTCGCCGGCTAGAACGGCGCTGCCGCATCCACCGAAAACCAGCACAAACGTTCCGAGCACTTCCGCGAGATACCGATACATGAATGTCTCCTGATCTAAACGCGATTCATGATGTTATCTAAATCCTTCAAAAAGTACAAGGTGTGTGCGAAGTATTTTGTCGCTAGTATGTGAGTGTCCGGTCGAGCCAACAATTGAAGTTAGTCCGGACCGACCGGGCCGAGATTATTGCCCGCATGGTTCGGTGCGCCTTGAAAAACATTTGCAACAATCGGGCTCGGCCATGTCAATTACAAGCGAGTTCACGAATTCAGGATCGGACGCTGATCGCCCGATTGACGCTGCATCGCCGCTGGTTCGCGAACCTTGTTGAACAGCGTTTCTAATTAGTCGTTACGACTTGCCCAGCGGGGTAGCCAGAAAAACCTCTGAGCCATCTGAGGAAGACCGCTACATAAGCTCCGAGCCGTCCGGCGATCCGGTTAGCTTCGAGGCGCCGAAGGTACGGCGGAGAATCGCCCCGACTCCCCTGTTGTCGGATCGTATGTGGATAGTGCATAAGGAACGCTTCCATAGGTGCTGGCCACATATGCATGAAAATCCGCCGACGCCGGCGCCGCAAAAACAGAGCAGGCGAAAAGGACGACCGCGAGGTTGGCGTTCGCAGAGACTCGCGTTGCGGGATTCATCGCCGGGGAGTATAACATCAACTATCACAGAAAGCTAGAAGCTATTAGGTTCGAGATATCTTAAGGGATGGGCAGCCAGATGGCGCTGGCATGATCGCCGGAGCGAAGGATAGACTCCGTCGCCTTCACGTAATCCGGAGTCTTGGCGAAAAAGATGTTGGGAACGAAGGTCTGCGGATTGCGGTCGTAGAGCGGAAACCAGCTGGATTGAATCTGCACCATGATGCGATGTCCCGGCAGAAAGATGTGGTTTGCGGTGGGAAGCGTGAAACGGAAGCGCTGGGGCTGATCGCCGGGGATGGGCGTGGGGTTCGAAAAGCTTTCACGGTAGCGGCCGCGGAAGATGTCCATCGAAACGGCCAGTTCATAGCCGCCCATGGGCGGATCGCTGGGAACCTCATCGGGGTAGACATCGATCAGCTTCACCACCCAATCGGCATCGGTTCCGGTCGTTGACGCGATCAGGTCCGCGATTGGTGCGCCGCTGATTCGAACCGGCGCGCTGAGCACGGGCGTTTGATAACTAAGCACGTCGGTACGGTCGACGACCGCGCGCTGGTCGCTTACGAGCCATGTGCGCCAGCGATCGGAATCCGCGAAACGCACGGGACGCGGAAGATAGGGAACTGGCTTGGAGGGATCCGAAACGTAGCTATCGGCCGCGTTCTGCTGAGCGGGCGGCGGTGTGAAACTTAGACCGAAACCCGATTGTAGATACAGCGGCTTCATCGGCGCCGCGCAGCCCTGTTCGCAAGCTAACGGCCAGCTCTTTAGCCTGTCCCAGTGATTCTCGCCGGTGTTATAGATAAATACCGGCGGAGTTTCGACAGTTAGTTCAGTATCTTTGAGGTAATGGTCGAAGAACGGCTTGAGGACGTCCCGGCGGAACTGAAGGGCCGTGTCGCCATCCCACTTCAGAGGGCCAAGATTGTAAGCATCGTAATTGACCTGACTATGCCGCCACGGGCCCATCACAAGATAGTTGTGAGCGGCCTGGCCCTGCCCATTCAAGGCGAGGTAACAATGGATGGCGCCCCACATATCTTCCTGATCCCAAAGACCCTGAATCCACATGGTCGGCACCTGGGAAGGGTGTTCGGCGACCAACTTATCCAAAGCCTGGCCTTGCCAGAACGAATCGTAACTTGGATGCTCCATCAGGCGGCGCACCCAAGGTAACTGGTCCAGACCATGCTCGCGCGCATAGTTACCGGCGGAACCGGCGCGAAGGAAGGCTTCGTAGTCGTCGTAAGCGTCGCGGCCCACCGCGTCGCCTGAACCGGTCTTTGTAGTCTGGGCCGCGGTGTAGTCGAAGTTCGGTTGGCGGAACGCGCCGTAATGAAACCAATCGTCGCCCATCCAACCATCCACCATCGGGCTCTCCGGTGCGGCAACTTTAAGAGCGGGGTGCGGACCGAGCAGCGCCATCACTACCGTGAAACCTTCATAGGAGGAACCAATCATCCCGACACGGCCGTTCGATTCGGGCGTATTCTTGACCAGCCAGTCGATCGTGTCATATGCGTCCGTGACGTGATCCGTTGCCGTCGGATTGAGAGGACCGCGCACCGGACGCGTCATTACATAGTCGCCTTCCGAACCATATTTGCCGCGGACATCCTGGAACACGCGAATGTAACCGCCGCGCACGAAAACCTCGTCGCCTTCGGGAAGCGCGGCCAGCATATGCGGACTGTCATTGCGGGCGACGCGCTTCGATGCGTTGTAAGGCGAGCGGGTCAACAGAATCGGGGCATTCTGCGCGCCTTTCGGAACAATGATCACCGTGTGCAGGCGGACGCCGTCGCGCATGGGAATCATGACTTCCCGTTTGATGTAGTCATACTCATCAAGCGGAGCGCTGAAGACCTTCGGGATATCGCCCGGCTCCGCCGCCCGCGCAGGTTGCGCGTCCTTGGATGAATCGTCTTTAGATGGAGTGGCGACCCTGGGTGCGGTACGACCGGGGTCTTTGGCTTGATGAGCCGGCAAAAGTTGCAGGCCGGCAAGAGCGAGTACCGCGAGAGAACATGCTGACCGGAAGCGCATGGATTCGAGTTTACCCGGACAACCGACGTGAGTCATCACGCTGTCACTCCTTCGCAATGTTTTTGAAACTATGTTTCAAAATGCCCCAATAAGAGCCAGGGTCAAACTATACATTACAAGAAAGTTACAAAGATATCCTCAGAGTTTTCGGTTATCATCGCTGAGGCAATGAGATTTCGATACTACAAAACTGCTCTTATATTCTTCGTTTGCGTGGTCTGCCAAGGGCAGACAATCAGCACAGTAGCCGGTTCAAGCACCCAAGGATTTACCGGAGACGGTGGTCCGGCGAGTGCCGCTGAGATCAATGTTCCGCAGGGCCTTTCCTTCGATTCAACCGGCGACCTTTATTTTGCCGACAGCGCGAATCAGCGGATTCGGGTAATCGCTGCGGTGCCCGCGGGCAGTGCTCTTTCGACGGGGATTATCAAGACTGTTGCGGGTAACGGGCTGGTTAACCTGAACTCTTCTACCGGCGCTCCGGTACCGCCCGTCACCGGTCCGGCTCTGTCCGTCCCCTTGGATTTTCCTTTTACCGTCCTCGCCCTACCCAACGGGGGATTTGATTTCTCCGATTACGATTACATCTACACGGTCACTTCCGCCGGCATTCTGTCCTATGACAGCACCGCAACCACCGATATACAGGGTTTCGCGCTAGACCCTCAGGGTAATGTCTACGGATTTAGTCTGGACGGCACATCGGTCTTTAAGTACACTTTCGGCTCCGCCAGCTATGTATCGGTTGCGGGTAATAGCAACATGTCCGGGGATAGCGGCGATGGAGGGCCGGCGACAAGTGCGCTCTTTACCACCATTTCCGCCATTGCGTCAGATGCAAGCGGCAACATCTATGTGACCGACTCCGGCGTTTGCCGGATCCGCAAGTTCAAAGTTGGCGGAACGATCACGACGGTTGCGGGAAACGGCACTTGCAGCATGAACGGCCCCCCAACATATGGCAAAGCCGCTACCAGCGTGGAGCTGAATAATCCCACTACGGCTCTTGCTGCCGATGGCAATGGAAATATCTATTTCGATGATGGAAACCGGATCGAGCAAGTGAACTCCAGCGGCATGCTGAATCACTTCGCGGGCATCGATTCCGGCTCCGCCTACGTCGGTGATGGCGGCCCCGCCATCGACGCTTACTTTGCAGGACCGAACTATTTAGCCGTAGACAGCAGTAATAATCTGTATCTGTCGAGCCCCTTGAACCGCATTCTTGTGATCAGCGCCCCTTGCGTTAGTAATTGCCCCCCGCTGGTGCCGACGCCGGTCATCGGCGGAGTATCGAGCGCCGCAACGAATAAGCAGACGATCACGCCGGGCGACTGGGTATCGATTTACGGAACCAACTTAGCCACAGTCACCGGCGGAATCCTGCCCGGGGACATCAATGGAATAACTCTTCCGACAACGCTGAATAGTGTGAGCGTAACCGTGGACGGGTTACCCGCTACGGTTTCGTATACCAGCAGCGGCCAGGTAAACATCGAGATTCCGGACGACACGACAATCGGGTCCGTACCCGTTGTATTAACTAACGATGGGGTTTCCAGCGCACCGTTCCCGATTCCAATGGCCGCGACATCGGCTTCACTGTTCGGCTATTACTCCGGGACCAGTTTCCTGGCCGTTGCGCAACATCTGGACTATTCGCTGGTAACTTCGACGGCGCCGGCCGCGGTGGGAGAAACGATCATTCTATACGCGGATGGGCTTGGGGCGACAAATCCGCCCGTAACTCCAGGCACATTGTATTCCGGGGCCGCTCCGTTAGTTGATACCGCAACGATATCCATTGGTGGAGTGCCCGGAACCGTTAGCTTCGCGGGACTAATCGGCGCCGGTCTCTATCAGTTAAACATCGTGGTACCGCAGGTTGCCGCCGGTAACCTACCGGTAGTGGTTACCCTTACCTCGGGCGGCGCAACGGTTGATATGACGCAGTCGGGCGTAGTGTTGCCTGTGCAGTAGTGTTGCCTGTACTATAGAAACGGCTTCGGCCGTTTGAGCCCGGCGACGCGATTTCGGATTACTTTACAACGCCGGGCCATGACCGCCCGCGTCAAGACTTAGTCAGGTTAGAGGCCAAGTTAAAGAATTGTGTTCGGAAAACCGAGCTGTTAGCCGAGCTCTGTCCGCCGTCTTGTCTGGTCTATGTGGCGTCCTCTACTTATCCGGAGAGAAGGTGTCGTTTGTTGCATCATGGCGGTTACTTGACGACGCAAAAAAATTGCTAAGAATTTATACGCTATTCACATAGACGGAATACTGTTGAAGGTGTTGTGTCTGAACTCATAAGACGCACCCACCAAGAAAGAAGGAAAATTCGATCAATGCTTAGAACAAACTTACTGATCGCAAGCGCGCTGGCGATCTCCGCGGTTACAGCCGCGAGCGCCGCGCCGCCCACGATCATGGTCAACGGAGTGGGCTCATCAGCTCTCTTCAATACCGCCTCTTACGGGGCATGGAAGAACCTGGCCGGCGCCAACGCGCTGCACTACACCATCAGCGGCAGCGCCCCGGCAGGTTCGGAGTATCCGAACTTCGCGCAGATCAACGACGTTCGTCCCGGCGGCGGACCCGTTCAAAGCGGGACACTCTCGGTCGTCTGGAATGCCGCGGTAACGAAGGTTTGGGTTTACCTGAACGTGGACTCGGTAGTCGGGAATCGGTCGTTCTTCTCAGTGCCTCGCGCTCAGCTGCAAGTCGATCCCTCGACCGAAACGACTCCCGGAGCGAATAAAATCCCGTCCGGCCTGTGGGGCGATGACGCCGCCGGTCTTCCCGCTGCCATCCAGGAGGCTATCAACAACGCACCTTTCACGGCCGCCTATACGGACATCCGGCCGGAGGATGCGAAGTACGCGGAGTACCGTGCAACGTCGCCATACGTGGCCAGCAATCTCAACGGTCTGGGCTACGGCACAGGCGGCGACACTCCCGTCGGCACCCCGATCTTGAGTTCTTACTCCAGTTCGAACGCTACCCCGATCGATTTCAACATCATCGGTAATGATCCGATTACGGGCGAACCCGTCCCCGCCTTTGTAACTCTCTCCGTGGGAGCCGACCCGATTGTCTTCATAATTAACAAAGAGAACGCGTCAGGTCTGGGCGCTCCCGGCCTGCCCACTAACACCACGATCACGGACGTGCGTAACGTATTCGAAGGTACGACAGGCACCATCGGTTCGCTCTTCGGCATCACGAACACCACACCGTTAAACAGTGTGCAGCGCGAGCCCATCTCCGGTACGATGAACACCACGGAATTCTGCGTTTTCCGTACCCACACTATCCAGGCCTGCCCGACCTGCTCTCAAGAGAAGGGGATTGACCCGGGAGTTACTCCGAATAGCAATCCTCTGGATATTCTTACCTCCGGCGGCGGCGTCCGGACGCGCGCCATTGGCACCAGCCAGTTGGTTGGCGCTGTGCAGAACCCGGAAACAACCACATCGACCCTGGCCAACCAGGTTAAGTCTACCGACATGATCGGCTACACTTTCTTTGGATACGGCAACGTTGCATCCATCGCCGGATCGGCTAACTACGGCTATCTGGAACTCGACGGGATCGATCCGATCTTCTCCGCTTATTCCAATGGCGAACTGCCGGTCTGCAATGCTCCCTGCCCAGTCACCCCCGGCTCGAGCTTCCCGAACGTCCGCGACGGCAAGTACGTGGCCTGGTCACTCCTCCGCGCGGTTACCGATGCTGCCGGCCAAGCCAACCTGACCAATTTGGTCAAGGCGATCGAAATCAACGTCGACTCCACGGTTCCGGACTTCGTTCCGTATCAGGCGTCCGAGAACTCCATGGGCCAGATCGAACCCGGCCTGAAGCTCTACCGCTCGCACTATGTAGAGACGCAGCTTCCGACTAATGAGACTCCGCAAACGCCGGAAAACGGCATCAACATCGCTACCAGCGGTTGCTCAGCTGAGCAGGGCAGCGACGTGGGCGGCGAGATTTACAAGATTCCCGCTTCAGGCTGCGGCAACCTCGACAAGCGCCAATAAACCAACGTTCATCTAGTTCAGTCAACCCATAGCAGGCCGGTTGTAAGACCGGCCTGCTTTTTCAATTCAAGCCGTTCTTTCGAAAATGAGACTAATTCGCCCTTTACTTTTACTCTTCCCGCTCTACCTTGGATTTATCTGTCCTTCTCAGGCGCAGATAACGGGACCCGCCCCCGCAGCCGGCGCGAAGCGCGCCACCGCAACCAGCGAGAGTTGGAGTTCCCTGACCTTGGCCGGCAGCGATCTTGCGGCGATGCCTCCCCTAACTCTCGAGAAAGATTCTCACCAGGACTTTTCACGCGAAATGGTGCGCGTACAATGGCGCGATGCCGATCCGATCTACCTGTTCGTGATGACGCCCAACGGGGTCAAGAAACCGCCGGTCATCCTATATCTTTATAACTACATCCAGGATACCGAGAGGTTTCGGGACGAGCACTTCTGCCAGTTCATTACCCGGAACGGATTCGCGGCAGTGGGGTTCAGCGCCGCGCTATCCGGACATCGCTATCACGACCGCCCGATGAAAGAGTGGTTTGTGAGTGAGTTACCGGAATCGCTGGCGGTAACGACCCACGACGTCGAGATGATTATCAATTATCTGGGGGCCCGAGGCGATATCGATGTTTCGCGTGTGGGCATGTTTGGAGAAGGTTCCGGGGGAACCGTCGCGGTACTCGCGGCCTCGGCGGATCCCCGCATCAAAGCCATCGATCTGCTCGACCCGTGGGGAGACTGGCCGGACTGGTTCGCCACTTCGACGCGCATTCCTCCGGAAGAGCGCGACTCTTTCATGAAACCCGAGTTTCTGAAGAAGGTTGAATTAGACGACCCGATCCGATACCTTCCTAACCTGACGATTCCCGTGCGCTATCAATACCTGAATGTTGCGGGAACGACGCCGCAGAAGGCCAGAGACCGGATTCAAGCCGCACTCCCTAAGCAAGCTGTTTCTACTCCGAAGGACAAGGCGCTTGCAGCGTACAAGCTGACTAATGGCGCGGATTATCTGGATTGGTTAAAGCAGCAAGTTCATATAGCCGGCACGACCAACACAACGAAGTTGGATACAAGAAAAGATACACCGACACATGAATAAACTGCCTGGTGGATTGATTAGTAAATGGGTAAGCGCTTTCGACATACTGAAGGGCTGGGCTGCCATTGCCGTCCTCTTCACGGCGGCGATCGCCCTTGTGGGCACACAGGTCGCGACGGCGCAGGCGCCGGAGGTTGCGGCCGGGTTCACCGGAACGGTAACCGACTCCACCGGCGGCGTGATTCCGAATGCGACCGTGCTTATCACGGGTCCGGACGGAACGCAGAAGACCGCAACGACTGACGCTCAAGGATCTTATACCCTGTCCGGTCTGCCGCCGGGTAACTATACAATCGTAGTCTCTTCTCCCGGGTTCAAGACAAGCGATGCGCGCACAATCGCGGTGACGGCTGCCGAGCCCACGCGGGCGGATGTGAGTCTGAGTCCGGCGAACGCAGCCAGTACGTCGGTGGAAGTACAGGCGCCCGGTGTAGGCTCCGTCGAAACGGACACCTCGCAGCTTTCGGGCACAATCACGCAGAAGGAAGTTGTCTCGCTTAACCTGAACGGGCGCAACTTCACCCAGTTGATTGCGCTTGCCCCCGGCGTCAGCAACCAGACCGGCCAGGACGAGGCGAAAGTCGGGGTGGTCGGCAGCGTGCGTTATAGCGTAAATGGCGGACGCGTCGAATACAATACGTTCGACGCTGATGGCGCTGACTTGTTGAACGTCGGGATCAACGGAGCCAGCAGTACTCTGATCGTCTATCCGAGTCTCGATTCCGTCCAGGAAATCAAGGTGCTGACGTCAAACTACGGCGCAATGTACGGGCGCACGGCGTCCGGCACCGTCTTGACCGTGACTAAGTCGGGCGGCAGCGACTTTCACGGCAACGCTTATTACTTCGGGCGCAACGAGTTCTTTAACGCGCGAAACTTCTTCGACGAAACGCAGGGGGCGCCGCTTTATCGCCGGCAAGATCTAGGTGGGACGATCGGCGGTCCGGTGTACATTCCGGGGCACTATAACAAAAACAAGGACAAGACCTTCTTTTTCTTTTCGGAAGAGTACCGGCTGGAAAAATCGCCTTACACTTATAATCAAGCGGTTCCGTCAATGGCCGAGCGAAGCGGCAATTTCAGCGATGTCTGCCCGCAACCCTATAGCACCGCGGATTTCTCGGTCGCCAAGTATCCCGACTGCCCGCACCTGTCATATAACCCCACCTATACTGAAGCGGCCCCCTTACCGAACTACACGATTCCGTATATTGATCCCAACGCGGCAGCGGTTCTCGCCACGGGTATCATCCCCGCGCCGAACGCGACGGGAGGATGCAACTCGTCGATCGGATCGTGCTACGATACCACCGTTTCACCGCAGACGCAGTGGCGCGAAGAGCTATTCCGCATCGATCACAATATTAATCAGAATACGCGTCTAACGTTCCGTTACATTCACGATGCGTGGAACACGGTCGTCCCTACTCCGCAATGGGCGGAAATCACGAACAGTTTCCCCACAATCGAAAGTAACTTTGTCGGCCCGGGGATCAGCATCGTCGGACGCTTATCTCAGACGCTGTCGCCAAGTCTAGTCAATGAAGTCGTCTTCACGTATGGAAATTCGAACATCACAATGTCGGATGTGAATGGACCCAACGCGACTTTCCAGAGACCGGCGGCGCTGGACGCATCCAGCTGTACCGTCACTACGTCGCCCAATACGGTTAGTTGCCCGATGGGTTATCTGTTCAGTAACGGTTTCGGCGGCAAGAGCCCCGGAATCGTGATTCAAGGCCCGAATGCGGAGTACGGCGGCAACGGTTTCTCCGTTGACGCGGGCTACCTGCCGTGGACACACACCAACCCTGTTTATACTCTCGGCGACAACTTGAGTAAGATTTGGGGTCAACATGATATTCAGGGAGGCGGTCAGTGGGTACTCTATAATCGTACTCAAACCAACGGGCCGGTGGGGAGCGCCACCGGCGACGTGCAGGGTATTCTTACTTTCGGCGCGATCAGTAACCCGCAAACGACCGGCAATTCCTTCGCGGACTTTCTTTACGGGAGTCCGAACAGCCCTGAGGACGGAGGAATCAAGAGCTTTACTCAGGATAGTGCCCAGATGCCATATCACCAGCGCTACCAGATCGCCGAACCGTATCTGCAGGACGACTGGAAGCTTACCCCTCATCTCACCGTCAATCTGGGCGTGCGGTTGAGCCTCTTTGGTACTTACCGGGAAGTCAACAACAACGCCTATAACTGGGTGCCGAGTGATTTCAACCCGGCCCTGGCCAGCCAGGTTTCAATCAATATGATCCATGGCTACCTTCAGGATAGTAATGGGGACGAGATACCGCTTGATACCAATAATCTGAACGCGGAACTAACAAATGGGCTAGTGCGCTGCGGAGTCAATGGCGTGCCCGCGGGCTGCATGAAAGGCCACGTTTTCAACCCCGCGCCGCGCATCGGTTTCGCTTGGGACATCTTCGGAAACGGCAAAATGGCACTGCGCGGCGGTTATGGGATCTTCTACGAGCACGGGACCGGAGTCGAAGCCAACACCGGGTCGCTCGAGGCGAGTGCGCCGCTGGTTTTAAATATGACCCAGTATTATCCTGGAGGTTGGGCGTGTATCGGCGGCGCTAACCCGGTACAGTGCAGCGGCAACCCAGCGGCTACTGCCATCTCTCCTTCGTTCCCGCTAAACGTTACCAGCATTCCGACCCAGGCCGTCTGGCCCTATGTTCAGCAATGGAGCCTCAGCTTACAACGCGAGCTCCCAGCCCACGTTGTTGCGACGTTCGCTTACGTGGGAAGCAAGGGAACCCATCTTACCGATCAAATAAACCTAAATCAGATTGCCCCGGTGTCAAGTTCGGAAAACCCATTCCTGCCCGGGGAGCCTTTGATTCCCCTCACGGGCTTTTCTGGCGCCAGTGCTCTCGGCGATTGCGGCGGATTCCGCGGTCCGTACTTCCAGCTTGCGAACGGCACCGTAGTGAACCAAGGAACTCCGGCGTTCATCAACCTGGAGGCGGCATGCTTCGGCGCGTTGCCGGGTGCTCTCGGCGAAGCAGCCTTCCCGCAAGTCAACGCTCTGCGTCCCTACCAGGGATTCGGAAATATAATCGCGCTCCAGAACGAAGCCGACTCGATCTACAACGCTTTCCAAGCTACCCTCCGTCGTGTCGAGGGACCGCTGACTTTAGGTGTCTCATACACGTTCAGCCACTCGATGGACGACTCTTCCGATCGCTCGGACAATAACTTCGTCAACTCTTACGACCTTCGTGCGAACTGGGCAAGATCGGACTTCGATGTCACGAACTTGCTGAACATCAGCTATGTATACGATCTGCCGATTTTGAAGATGTTCTCCAACAAACCTTCCAACCTAATGCAGAAGGTCTTTGGCGGGTGGCAACTCTCCGGCATTACCATCTATGCGTCCGGCACGCCGTTCACGGTAGTTAACGCGGCAAGTGGGAGCTCGATCATCGATGGTGTTTCTGTTCTGGACAATGCCGGTGTCGGCAACGATATCGGCGCAGGCTCTTATCCCGACCTGGTCGGTAACCCATACGGCGGCCGGCCCGCCGGCGGTAACAACGGACTAAGCTTCGGCCCGCTCCTCTTGAACCCAGGGGCTTTTGCCGCGCCCACCGGACTTACCTTCGGCACTGCCGGCCGCAATTCGCTCACAAATCCGGGACGCACAAACTTCGATGCCGCTCTGCTCAAGAATCTGACCTTGGGCGAGAATAAAGTTCTCCAGCTCAGATTCGAGGCTTTCAACGTTTTCAACCATACCCAATTCCGAATCTATGATGCGAATCTGGGCAATCAGGCCAACAACACCATCGATTGCTATGGTGACGCGTCCACCGGGTACTCGGCCGGAGCTGCAAATTGCCTGGCCGGCAGTGCTTTCCTGCATCCGGTAGACGCGCACCGTCCCCGCACCATACAATACGGAATCAAGTTTGGATTTTAGCAACCTTAGAGGATTACTCATGAATTGCAGCCGTTCGCTTACCGGCGTTGCCCTGTCCCTTTTAGGATTACTACCCAACCTGCATGCGCAGAGCTTGATTGCTTACCCTGGACTGAACAACGTCAGCAGTCTGAACGTTGATATCTACAGCACCGTAACGTTCACCGAGCAATCGATCTTCGATCCCGGCGTTTTCAAGGTGATTACCACCGCGAACGGCTCCGAGCACTATCTAATCTCGAATAACTACGCTCCTATCACTGAGTTGACGTACGACCCGGTGGTTGTGCTGAACCGCTACTTTACCGCCCCGTCCGGCATCATCTCCTATACCGGTATCGCGGGGCCTATTACCGCGGCCATTTTGACCCCGGATGAAAGCCGGTTCTTGGTAGCCGAGACTACGTTTCATTCCTACGATACGTCAGCGTTCAGGGACCAAACGGGCGGGGTCGGCTTGACGATCCCCGGAGCCACAACCGTGGTGGATCTTGCCGCCGGTTATGACAGTTTAACTGCCTATGCGCTGGGAATCGACGGAACGAACTCCTACTTGTCTTCCATTAGTCTTCCCGCTGTCGGAACAGGCGGTGCGCCGACAATCACAAATACAGTGCCGATCGCGGGTCTGGCGACAAATTTAACTATCGGTCAGGACGGCCTGCTCTACGTGTCGCTCCCGGGTGAGATCTTGCAGATTAACCCCGAAACTCTGGCCCCCACGCCGACGGGCGCGATCGCGGTAAGTGAGAATCCGGGAACGCCGGTTTTCACGCCCGACGGAAATTACATGGTCGCGGCTAACACGGTATCGACGCCTCCTCTAGATAACGCGGGCTGCGAATACTTTGTCTCGCCCCCCACGATTGTCGTTGGAAACGCCGCACAAACTGTGAATGTGAACGTTACCGTTTCTCCCAACGCGCCCTCTTGTCCGTGGTCGGCGACTCCACCTAACTTCGCCACGATAAGTACTCCAAACGGCACGCTAAGCGGCTCAACCTCGCTCACGTTCCCGGCAAACACCGGAACGACAAATCTTACCGGAACACTTTCGATTGCAGGCTTCGATATTCCCGTGACGCAACTCGCCACTACTACGCCCGCGGCTCCTTCAGAAGCGGTGCTGGTGAATCTGAACACAAATACACTGGCGGGCTCGATTCCTACTATTTCGGATTCGGCGGGAAGTTACCCGATCTCGGAGCTAGCGGTCGAGAACGATCAGTTGATCTATGCGTATGTAAATGGAAACGCAACACTGTACACGCTTCAGATCGGACTCAACGGCGGACTAATTCTAACCGAGCCCAATCTTCCGTTGATTGCCGGATCCCCGATCAACGGGATGATCTATGCGTTCGGAGTCTCGAATGACCCCGGCATTGTGCCGGCCGCGGGAGCGTCAAGCCGCAATGCGCCGCAATATATCTTCGTGATAACCAGCGCGCCGAATCCCGCACTTAGCGCGAATGGGATTTATAGCATCGATCCGGTAGCTCTGACGACGTCGATCGGCGCGAACGAGTACGATCCGAATCTGGTAATTGCCTATGCCTATCCGGGATGCAGCGTTTCGAACGCAAACGGGGGGTGCTCTTCGGTAGTTCCCGCGAGTCAACTAGGTTACGGCTTCGGAGCCGTGCCGGGAAACACTCAAACGGTCGCGCTAGGCGCCACCTCAACCCCGATGGTGATTCGCGCTTTAGACCCGAATGGGTATCCGCTAAGCGGACTTATGGTCGACTGGACGCTCACTCCTCCGAATGGGCAGGCGACGACCACCACAGTCTTGAACGCTCCCGAGACCCTCACCGGGGATGAAGGCTACGCGGAAGCTACCGTCACCGGGGGGACTCTTCCGACGGATGTCGGCGCTGTACAGGTCCAGGCGTCCGCGGGCGGCTCGACGCCGGTTACTTTCAACTTCTCAGTGGGCGCGATCGCCCCGCCGGCGCCCGCGGCGACACTTTCCATCGTAAGCGGCCAGGGTCAGTTGTTGTTTGTCGATCCGCTCGACGTAAACTTACCTCCCACGGCGCCTCCATGTGTCTTCCCGACCTGTCCCGATACGGCCGCGGACCTGGTGGTACAGGCAACGGATTCCAATGGAAACCCTGTTAGCGGCGCAGTTGTCACATTCACGGATGTAAGTTCTACCGTGCCGACACAGGTGACGGCGACGACAAACTCCGTGGGGCAGGCTTCAGTCTATATTCCGGCCCCAGCGTTTACGCTCTCCTATCCTTCATATACGACCGAGGAGATAACGGCTTGCACGGGAACTTGCCCTGGACCTTTGAGCGTGAACTTCTATCTGACCACCGTTACGAAGACCGCGACCACGTGTTCGACTCCGCCATGTAACCAGCTGGCGCTTCCAATAACCACGAGCGTGCTTAGTCCGCCGCCTGGAACCGTACTTACCGGCGCGCCGGGCGCCACGATCTCCAATGCCGTTCAGGTATTGGTCGCGAGTGCGACTGGCGACCCGATACCAAATGTGGGGGTCTCGGTGAACACGGGAACTAACCTGGCGCTGCCGAATTCGAGTTGTGCCGACCCCCAGGGATCGGGAGTAGCCCTTACGAACAGTAGCGGCATCGCGACCTGCAGCTTAGTACTTAACCAGGTGGGAGGAAGCGAACCACTTCTGGTAAGTGTGCCGGCCGTTAGCGCGTCGACAACGCCGTTGGGCTCAATCAGCACCGGTTCGACATTGACGATTCTACAGAACCAACCGGCAACCATCGCGATCGTGAGCGGAAACGATCAGGCTGGGCCTTCCGGAAATGGCGCCGCTCCTTTTACCGTTCAGGTTAACGATGCCAACGGGCAGCCGCTGCCCAATGTAACCGTGACCTTTGCAGTTACTTCCGGGTCGCTTACATTTACAAACGGAACGGCGGTCACGAACGCTGCAGTACCCACGGTGACGATCGTGACCGACGTTAATGGGCAAGCCGCGCTGACGGCGACGTTCGGAACGACATTAGGCCCAGGAACGCTAACCGCAACGGCCGGAACTCTGGCTCCGGTTACCTTCAACTTTGCGACGGGGACACTTTCGACCAACATCTCGATTTCCTCGGGAAACAACCAATCGGCGCCGCCCAACGCGGCTTTCGCTTCCCCGTTGACGGTGCAAATCACCCAGGCCAACGGTAGTCCGGCGCCTTACGCGAACATTACCTGGAGCTTACTCTCGGGAGTTAGCCTGGTCCTCGGAACCACAACTGGAGCGGCGGACTCTAGCGGAATGGCCAGCATCACGGTGACAGCCGGCCCCGTTCCCGGGGTCGCGCAGATATTGGCAACCACGGGAGCCGCGGGAGCGCCCGCGGACGTCATGTTCACGCTGACAGTTACCGGAGCAACTGGCGGCCCGTCGAACGTCGTTATCATGAACGCGGCCGATTACTCGACTTCGATCGGCATCGGTTCTCTGGTCAGCATCTTCGGTTCGAACATCACCAACCCGATCACTGGTGTGGATACGAATCCCACGGATCTGGCGAACTTCACGCTTACCTTCAACGGAATTGCCGCTCCAATCCTGGCTCTGGTGAACCAAAACGGAGTACAGCAGATCAACGCCGAAGTGCCGTTCGAAATTACCTCGGGTACCAACCCGGTAGTCTTACAGACACCGCAGGGGCAGGTGTCGCTGCCCAATCAGACAGTCAATAATGACGCGCCGGGAATCTTCACTAATGGATCAATAGCGGTCAATGGAACGAACTATCCGCTAGTCTCCGCAACGAGGCAGGATGGAAGTTACGTGAGTAGTTCCAATCCAGCCTTACCGGGCGACACCATTACCTTCTACGCAACCGGTCTCGGCCAAACGATCCCAACCGCGTTTACCGGCCAAGTCGGCGTACCCGGTGAATTGCTTGCGGAGCCGCTTTACGCCGCCATCAATAACCAAGGCGTGCAGGTGGTCTCGGCCGAATATACACCGGGTATGTTTGGCCTCTATACGATCGTGATCCAAGTGCCGCAAAACGTGGTACCGGGAGCTGCGGATCCGCTTACCATCTTTACAACGGACACAACAGGTGTTGGATATACCTCGCCTGCGGTTTACCTTCCCGTGCAGTAAGATGAGGATTGTTCTGACGGCTAACCTTCCGTGGTAATAACCGCTCCGTCACCGTCGCGGCTCTGTACCTTAGTGAGTCTACAGAGCCGCGCGCGTCAGCAAGCGGTGTTTTTCGACTACTGCCACGGGCTGCTAGCCTTCCGGGATCGAAGCCGCCGCAATCTGCGCAATATCCAGCAATTTCACGCGCTCGCCGTCTCCCGTTTCAATCTGCGCTAGCGCATCGCGGAACATTGTCTGGCAGAACGGGCACGCGGCTCCGATGGTCTTCGCGCCGGTCTTCACCAGTTCCTCAGCGCGCGTCACGTTCACGCGGCGTCCTTCCTCTTCACCGAGGAACATCTGGCCGCCGCCGGCGCCGCAGCAGAATGACCGCTCGCGATGCCGCGGCGCTTCCACCACTTCGGCATACCGGTTGATGATCGCCCGCGGCTCATCATATACGTCGCGATAGCGCCCCAGGTAACACGGATCGTGATAGACCACCTGCTCGCGTTCGCGGTCGTCCTGCTGCGGCAAACGATCCTGAATCCGAGCCAGGAGTTCGCTGTGGTGCTCGATCTCGAAAGTCGTGCCCGCTTCCTTCCAGTCCGTCGAGATCGTCCGCACGCAATGCGGGCAGATCGAAACCATCTTCTTCGGGGCCGCGGATTGCAGCGTTTCGATATTCTGTTCAGCAAGTTGCGTGAACAGCAGATCGTTTCCTAATCGACGCGCCGGATCGCCGTTGCAGCGCTCCTTACGCAACACGCCGAAACTCACGCCGGCATACCGCAGCACTTTGGCGAGCGCCTGAATCGTGTCGCGTCCTTGCGGGTCGTAGGCTCCCATGCACCCTAGCCACAACAGATACTCCTGCGATCCGTCGTAGATCGGCAATTCGGCGCGCTCGATAAACTTCTGGCGCTCGCTCGAAGCAAACCCGAGCGAGTTGCCGTTGCGCTCCATATTCAGGAAGAGCTTGGTGCCATGCTCGTCTTCCCACTTGCCGGTGTTGACCGCGCCGCGCCGCAGCCCGATGATCACCGGCAAATGCTGAATTCCGACGGGACACTGATACTCGCAGCCCCCGCAAGTCGTGCACTGGAACGCGGCCTTTTCCGAGATATGCGTTCCCAACAGCGGTTGTTCGGAACCGATCCCGGCCGCTGGATCGTTCAGGTACCGCCGTAGCCCGAGAATGATCTCCTTCGGGTTCAGCTCTTTGCCCGTATTGAACGCCGGACAATGCTCCGTGCAGCGCCCGCATTCAACGCACGAGAAAGCCTGCAGCACGTCCAATTTCGTCACGTCTTTGCCCGTGTCGAGCCCGAAATCCTCGTCGCCGGAAAGCTTGGGGATGTCGCTGAACCCCGGCCGCTTCGCGAAAATGGCGAACGGACTTAGCACCAGATGTAAGTGCTTCGTATGCGGAATGAGCGGCAGAAACACCAGTAGTGATATCGTGTGCAGCCACCAATTCGCCTTGCCCAAAGCCGTCCCAGGCGTGATGTGGAATCCGGCCATGTACGTCACCATCAGCAGGAAAATCAGAAATGCAATGAACCCGGATTCGTACGAGACTTTCGCCCCTAGCCAGCGCGGCCGGACGAAGAACCGGCGTACGAACAAACCCGCAATGGACACGGCTACGACCGCCGCAAAAAAGTAAACGAACCCAAAGTACGCAGTTCCGAACCACGAGTCGCGCGAGACGGCGTCGAACCCAAACCCCTCGGCAACGTGGTTCATCGTGATCAACCCAAACGCCAGAAAGCCCCAGAATACGAACGCATGTGCCAGGCCGGGCAGCGGGCGCTCTTTAATGACCAGCCCCTGGCAGAGCACTTCCCACACGAAATCCCTCACGCGCGGCCAGATCGGGTGGATGGAGTAATCCGGGTCCGGCTTTGCCTTCTCGAAATTGCCGTAAAACCGTCGAAAGCGAGCCCAGAACAACCCCAGCGAGATGCAGATGGCAACCGCGAGGATCAAAACTTCCAAGAGAGAAGGCCGACCCATGAAACCCCATTTGAATGTAGCATCGGTTTCTGAAGTGCGGACCCACACGGCCGCCGCGGGCGAGGATAGTATCACATCAAGTAAAATTAGGGTTTCGGCCTTGTTTCAGAACAAATTCAAGCTGGAGGAAATGGTTGCGAATAGTGATTTCCGGTGCGGCGGGTTTCGTCGGCTCCCATATGTGCGATCGGCTGTTGACCGAGGGTCACACCATAATCGGACTCGACAACTTCCTCACGGGGAATCGGACCAACATCGGCCATCTGGCGCGTGAGCGCCGCTTCGAACTGATTAATCAAGACGTGACGGAGACTTTTTCCGTCGATGGCGGCTTCGACGCCGTGATTCATATGGCTTCGCCCGCCAGCCCGCGGGATTACCTGGAGCACCCGATCGAAACGCTGGAGGTCGGCTCGGTGGGCACGCGCAATATGCTGGAGATCGCTCTGGAACACGGCGCCCGTTTTCTGTTGACCTCCACATCGGAATGCTACGGCGATCCGCACGTTCACCCGCAGGTCGAAACCTACTGGGGCAACGTGAATCCCGTGGGCCCGCGCTCGTGCTACGACGAAAGCAAGCGCTTCGCCGAGGCGATCACCATGGCGTACCACCGCAAGTACGGCGTCGCCACGCGTATCGCTCGCATCTTCAATACGTACGGACCCCGTATGAAGCTGGATGACGGCCGCGTGGTGCCGGCCTTCCTCGATCAAGTGTTACGCGGAGAGCCGTTAACGGTGTTCGGCGATGGTTCGCAAACGCGCAGCTTTTGCTACGTGAGCGACCTGGTGGACGGCCTCTACCGCCTGCTCCTTTCGGACGAGATCTATCCCGTGAATCTCGGCAATCCGAATGAGATGACCATTCTGCAGTTTGCCGAAGCGATCCGGGACCGTTTGAACCCAGGCGCGCCGATCGCCTTCCAGCCGCTTCCGGAGGACGATCCCAAACAGCGCCAGCCGGACATCACCAAAGCCCGCACGCTCTTGAACTGGGAACCGAAGGTCGGTCTGGACGAAGGGATCGCCAAAACGATCGAGTACTTTCGCGACCTGGTCGCCGTTCCGGCGTAAGGCAAATCAATACTCAACGCGTGCAAACCTCTGCTATACTACCTTTAGTCTTCTGTTCCGTAGCTTGATTAGTTGAGCGGTTCCAACCGCGTCCCCCGATCCTTCGATTTCGCTTTCCCTTTCGATTACTTGTTTTGTTTTCCAAAGGGTCCCGCCGATTTCCGGCACAGAATCCTTTTGAAAACAAACTATGAATCAATTTTCTGAACTCACTCTCGCGCCCGCACTTCACTTGAACCTGGCGCGCAACTTATTTACGAAGCCGACGCCGGTCCAGGCGCAATCCATTCCTCCCGCGCTGACGGGCGCCGACATTGTGGCTACGGCCCAAACGGGAACCGGGAAAACTCTCGCGTTCCTGATCCCCATGATCGAGAAGCTCCTGCCCAACGCCAAAGCAACCGGCGTGCGCGCGCTGATCCTGACCCCGACCCGCGAACTCGCCATCCAAATCAGCGAAGCCTTCGCCCTGCTCTCCGTCGGCACGGGCCTACGCGCAGCCGTTGTGGTTGGCGGCCTTAGCGAATCCACCCAGCGCAACGCTCTCAAGCGCGGCGCGCAGGTCGTCATCGCAACCCCCGGCCGCTTGCAGGATTTCCTCGGCCGCCGTCTGGTCGACCTCCGCAATGTCGAAATGCTGGTTCTCGATGAAGCGGACCGCATGCTCGACATGGGCTTCCTCGCGGCCATCGAAGCCATCCTCGAGACGCTGCCGCCCTCCCGCCAGAGCCTGTTCTTCTCGGCCACCATGGAACGGCAAGTCGAGCGCCTGATTGCCGGGCATTCCCGCAATCCGGTGCGCATCAGCTGCAGCGGGACCACAAAAGCGCCCGATCAGATCGATCTGCATCTCTATGAAGTCGATAACGACACGAAGCTCAGCCTGCTCGTTCACCTTTTGAACGAAGAAGCGGGTTCGTTCCTCGTCTTCGCACGCACCAAACATGGCGCCGACCGGCTCGCCAAACGTCTGACCACTCTTGGAATCCGCTGCGTAGCCATGCATGGCGACCGCTCGCAGAACCAGCGCAATCAAGCCCTCGCCGGATTCCGCGACGGGCGTTACCGCGTCCTCGTCGCCACCGACGTTGCCGCGCGCGGCATTCACGTCGATAGCGTCGCCCACGTGATTAACTACGACTTACCGCAGGCGCCGGACGACTATATTCACCGCGTAGGCCGCACGGGCCGCGCCGGTCAGCGCGGTACTGCTTCGACGTTCAGCATGCGCTCCGAGCGTGGCGATGTCCGCCGCATCGAGAGCGAATGCAAAGTGCGTATGATCCGCCGCGATCTGGCCCCGCAAGTTATCAGCGCGAAGCATCAGATCGAAAAGGCCTCGCCCGCGACGGTCAGCGAATTCCGCCCGACCGATAGCTTCAAACGCCGCAATAGCTCAGGACCGAAGCGCCGCTCGCGCGCGGCGTAAGCTACTCGTCGGTCACTATCTCGGTAGAATCCGTACGTTACCGGGCCGCGACGGCAAGGGAGCGGTTACTACCGCACGCTGACTAGCCGGCCCAGACCTTCACGGCATCCTCGGAAACTGCATCCTAGTGATAGTCTAGTGACAGTTTCCAGATGCGATCCGTTCTATTTGTCTTACTTTTCGTAACCGCCCCGGCTGCCATGCTGCGTGCGCAGAGCCTTGGCGCCGCTGTCGATAGTGTCTGCTACGAGGGCGATTGTACGCCTGTCCCACTGCCGATAGGGACCAGCGAATTACTTGAGCTTTCTTTCAGCTACACGCTGCCGAATGGCGACATCTATTTCATCAGCGGGCCATTCAGCGCGTCGAGCGATAGCATCGGTACCACGCTTCATGAGAACGATATCTACCAGATCACTTATGAAGGCAACACGTCCGGAGCTACGCAAGCATCCGCAACCGATACGCTGACAATCGACTTATACGAGTCGTACGCAACCCCGACAACAACCGCAAATTACACGGACGATCTGATCGGCGCCTTCAGCCCGAATATCTCGCCGAACAGTTCAGCGGCAGTCTGCTGGAATGTGACAAATTGTTTCTCCGCTGTATTCCCGCCAGGTTCGTTCGATGAGCTCGGCACACTTCCGAATACCAGCGTCAACGGCGCGATGAACTTCGATGAGACCTATACCCTCGTTTTCGGCCAGGGGTCGCCGGTAGGATCGTTCATCGTGATCGGCGAGACCAGTGCGATTGGGGTTTCCCCGCCGACGATTACGGGGATTGTCGATGCGGCTAGCTATACGACATCGATCGCACCGGGCGAGCTAGCCTCCATTTTCGGAACCTTCTTAACAGATGGCAGCCTTCAGGGCGCTACAACCATACCGTTGCCCGACAAGCTGGTGGACGCGACGGTAACGGTGAATGGAACCGAGGTGCCGCTACTCTATGCGGCGCCGAGTCAGATTAACTTCCAGGTCCCTTACGAGGTTCCGGCCGGAACGTCGCCGGCAGTAATCGTCACGACAAAAGCTGGTTCGTCTAACTCTTTCCCCATGCCCATACAAGCCAACGCGCCTTCCTTGTTCCAATACAACGGAAACGAAGCGGTGGTCGAGAACTCGGATTTCAGTTTGAATCAGAGTTCGAACGGGGCTGCGCCTGGATCCTACATCATCGCTTATGCTACCGGCGGAGGAGCAGTAAGTAATCAACCGGCAGACGGTGCGGCTGGGCCGTCAAATCCGCTTGCCCAACTCCAAACCGGATCGGCAACCGCGACAATCAATGGCGAGAATGCTCCCGTCCTGTTCGCGGGGTTGGCTCCGTATTTTGTGGGGTTACTCCAGCTGAATATCACGGTACCTTCGGATCTGGCCTTCGGGACTTATCCGCTGGTGATTACGGTCGCGGGCGTTTCGAGTAAGTCGGCGACGGTAGTCATTAAGTAGAGTTACACGGCGTTGCTATACACCGGGCGCCACCACGTTGGCTCCCGGAAATACCAGCTCGTCCTCCGCTGCCAACCTTCGACGGAAGCTCTGGTGCCGCAGGCGCGTGAGTTCAACTAACGGCCGCCATGCGATATGAACCAGATCGTACTTGATCAGGAAGTGCCAGAACCGGTTGGATCGTTTATACAAATACGACATAGCAAGATACGGAGCTACGGCCCGCCAATCCTCAGGCCGCCGTCTCCAGATCGAAGCGTGCGAGAAGAGACGCTGATAGATCCAGGCATAGCCCTCTTCCAGTTCCTCAGGCGTCATATGTTTTGGGCGGAACACAGCGTGCGCCGTGTCGTATCGTTCCCAATCCCGATGCAGCAGACGGCCCTCCATCTCCATTTGGCGGAAAAGAGGAGTCTTCGGATAAGGCGTCAGGATGTGAAACGTTGCGCATTCCAGACGATTCGCCTCCACCCATTCCGCCGTCCGCACAAAGACGTCTTTGCGATCATGATCGAATCCGAGTACGAACGAGGCGTTTACCTGGATACCGTTATCGTGTAGCAGTCTTACTCTGCGCGCATAGTCGGCAGTCTCTGGCGTCTTCTTTCGGGCTTCCACTAAGTTCGCGTCGCTAAGTGACTCCAACCCCACGAATACACCGGTACAGCCGGCGAGCGCCATCGCACGAACTAACACCGGATCATCCGTAACATCAATTGAGACCGCGGCGCTCCAGATCTTATTCAAAGGCCGAAGCGCCTCACAAAGTTCGCGCAGATAAGCGCGGTTCGACCCTAGATTGTTGTCGATGAAGACGGCATAAGGTTCGTTCCCCGCCGCGAACTCCTCGACGACCTGTCGCGGATCTCGCATGCGATAGGGTATTCTCAAACCCTCGGTTGCGAGATAGCAAAATCCGCAGCGGCTGTGACATCCACGGGTCGCGATGAGGCTGGTCGTGGTCAGGAAGCTGCGCCGGGGAAGAATCGATCGTCTCGGCGCGGGGTCGTTGCGATAGTCGCTCTCGTAAGTTGCCTGATAAGTGGGCTTGAGGCCGCCCGATTCGATATCGGCCAATATCCGGGGCCAGAGTTGCACTCCATCGCCGATGGCCAGAGCGTCCGCGTGGGGCGCGCATTCCTCCGGACAGGAGAGCACGTGCAGACCACCTAGGACAACTTTACTCCCGCGTGCCCGGTACCACGCCGCGAGTTCGAATGCCCGTTTTGCAAACGTCAGGTGGACTGTGATCCCGACCACCTCGGGTGTAACTGCGGACGGGGGTGGCCCTTTCAGCAGATTTTCATCCCAATACTGAACGTCCCAATGGTCAGGCGTGGTTGCGGCAAAGCTGGTCAGCGCGAGCGATGGCGTAAGCACGTGCTTCCCAAAACTCGCATTCGGATCTTTTGGGTAAAAGGGATTGATCAACAGCGCCAGCCGCCGCTGAAGCGGTCCAGTGAGGACGGCTGCATCTAAGACGGGAGGCTTCACCATCTCCGGCGGGAGCCATTTCCGGCGTGGAGATCGCAAAAAGGCAGGTATCGGGACGTTCACGAATATACTCTACCACGCAAAGTACTTCACGACGAGTTGGAACAGGCTGGTCGCGCCGGCATGGCTAGCCGCCCGTGGTAGTAACCGCTCCGTCACCGTCGCGGCTCTGTAACGTAGAGCTAGTCCGCGGCTTTGCTCGCCGTCTTATCAGGTTGCCAGCGCAGAATCGGCCGCCTTGCCGCGCCCGTTTCATCCACCCGCGTGGTCCGCGTTAGATGCGGCGCGCTCTTCAGCTTCTCCGGCTCGTCTTCAGCTTCCTTGGCGATCGAGATCATGGCGTCAATGAACAGATCGAGCTCGCGCTTCGATTCCGTTTCCGTCGGCTCCATCATCAGCGCTCCGTGAACGATGGTCGGGAAGCTCACCGTGTACGGATGGAAGCCGTAATCGATCAGGCGCTTCGCCATATCGCCCGTTCGCACGCCCTTCTTCGCCTGCCGCTCGTCACTGAAGACGACCTCGTGCATGTTCGGGCTATCGTACGGCAGGTCGAAGTACGGCGCGAGTTTGTACCGAAGATAGTTCGCGTTGAGAAGCGCGTCCAGTGTCGCGTTCCGCAGCCCATTGCCGCCGTGCGCCATGATGTACGCCAGCGCCCGGACCAGCACGCCGAAGTTGCCATAGAATGCGCGCACGCGTCCAATCGATTGCGGCCGGTCGTAATTCCACGACCATTGATCGCCC
>NZ_CAJCHS010000046.1 GCF_903970205.1 Nevskia soli
GCTTTTCAGAGTCTTCAAGGGTGTACTCTATCTGTGACAACCGCTTCGCGGAGTTTTTCTTGTGGATGATCAGTCCGGCTAGTTCAAGCGCTATACCCCCCAAAATTAAAAGCACGGATGGCCATCTCCAAACGAAGACGCTCTGCTTATTACTCGCGTATTGGAAGCTGTAAGAATTGAGCGACGCCGGCGGCCCGGGCAGCGGGGATGCGGGCGGTTTCGGCTGAGTTGTTTGCTCCGCACGGTGCTTTTTCTGTCGTTTGGAATGTTTCCGTTCGCCCGGCGGGGCAACCGGCGTGGGCGTACCAGACTGGTCGACCGGAGTGGGCGAAGTTGCTTCCTGTGTTCCGGCAGCCGGTGCTGTGCGAGCTGAAGGTACTGCGAGCGTGAAGCCCAAAGCAACCGCGAATAGACCGCAGATGTAAAAAAAGCCAAGCGGGATTGAACATACTAGAACGCTCGTTCAATTGGTTCACTAGCTTTTCCGCAGAGCTGTCGGCTAGTGCTCCGGCTTCAGAGCTGTTAAAGGTTTCTTCAAATGTAGGCTGAACCGCAGCCCTTTGCGAAGAATCGCGATTACGGGCTTGTGGCCGTTGCGAGATGGTTTCGCGGTAGTAGAATCCGTCTGCGCCGATGGTTACGTAGGTCTTTCCGCCCGGTGTCATTGTGAGGCGCGCACCCCTAACGCCAACCGACGCACCAATACCAGACTTTGAGAAGTTCAGCCTGAATGGCCCGAATTTCCCAGACTTTCTGAAAAAGAACGACATCGACGAGGGTTCAGGAGGACGAGTTCCGAGCTTTAACTTGAGGGCGGCGAGCCGTTTAGCTCAGGTCTGTTGAATTGTATCCAAGGAGCGTTCGCGGCAGTCGCTATGGTAACTCACGATACGCGCTCATCGCAAGCACATCAAGACGTCCACTTGTGAGCCGGAACAGGATTTGCTCCTTCGGTATCTCTAAATGCGCGGCACGAGCCGGATTCGTCGTTGCTAACTGCAGCGCCTCTTCGAGCGAGAGACCGGCTTCACGCATTACTCGCGCGACGGCTTCATTGAGCTTCAGCGCGGAGCCGGCCAGACGGTTCTGCCCGGCCATCACAACGCGACCGTCCACCGTGAGATCGACATCTTGTTCGCCCAATTTGTACCGCCCGGGAAGCGCGCCCGCCGGACTGCTCGCGTCCGTCACGAGAACGCTGCGGTCGATCGTCTTAGCGCGCAAAGCGGAACGGAGAAAGCCGGCAGGAATGTGGATGCCGTCCGCGATAAAGCTCGCCGTTAGCCGGTCGTCCGCAAGTTGGTCCCAGATATAGTTCGAGGTTTTCGGCAGTATCGGATGCGCTGCGTTTCCCAGATGCGTGGACATGGACGCGCCTGCGCTGACGGCCTCGGCGATCTGAGCAGCGGACGCATGGGTGTGTCCGATGCTCACCGAGGCTCCGGCCGCAACAACGTTCTCGATATAGCGAGGAGACTCCTCCCAGTGCGGCGAAAGCGTAACAACGCGAATGTTTCCTTCGGTTGCCTCCTGCCACTTCAGAAATTCGTTGAAGTCTGGAAGTCTAACATATTGCAGCGGATGGGCACCGCGCGGTCCATCCTCGGGTGAGATATGCGGGCCCTCCACATGAAAACCGGCAATCATCCGCCCGAGCGAAGCGCGCTGCTGCGCCTGGCGTAAGTTCCGCAAAGCCGCAATCATGTGATCCCCATCGCCCGTGATCACCGTCGGGAGCAGGGAAGCGACACCGGTTCGCCGGATCACCCCAAGCGAGCGATCGATCTCATCGATGGACGCACCCGGCGAGTTGTAATCGACACCCGCAAAGCCATTGACCTGAAGATCAATAAATGCCGGGCTGATCCACAGATCCGGCGAAGCCGTGATCCGGCCGGGAGCGGCTGCGCAGGTGAACGCGAAATCGTCAAGAACGACCTCGTAGATTCGATGATCGAGCGCCGAGCGCGCGAAGACATTTTCAGCCATTCACGTTTTTTACACACATTTCAAACATCGCCTCGCCGCTAAACCGCTGGATCTACAACGCAACAAACCTGTTGAAAGGATCGGGATTCGATTCGATTCCCGCTAGCGCCGTCCGCGAGTTTCACGATACAACCAATCTACGTCGAAGGGCCGCGGCGCGATTGGAACGGCAAATCTCGGGGGAGGTGGGCCGGGAAAACGCGCTGCGGCCAGTTGACCCCGAGGTGAAACCCCTCCCTTACGGTCGGGGCTCTGTAACTAAATGACCGTTCTGACCGGTCTATTGATACTTTTCTACCGCGCAACCGGCTGGCGGACCTCGACCGGCGACAGCCAGTTGTGACGGTCCGGCTTCGTCCCATTCACGATCGCGAAAAACTCATGCTGCAGTTTCTCCGTCACCGGTCCGCGCGATCCCTTGCCGACCTGGATGCGATCCACCGAGCGGATCGGCGTAATCTCGGCAGCCGTGCCCGTAAAGAAAACCTCATCCGCGATATATAAGAGCTCGCGCGGAATCACGGATTCGACAATCGGGTAACCGAGATCGCGCGCCAGCGTAACCACCGTGTCGCGGGTGATTCCGGGCAGCACGCTGGAACTCAGCGGCGGCGTGATGATCTTGCCGTCGCGAACCACAAAAACGTTCTCGCCGGAACCTTCGCTGATGTTACCCGTCGAATCCAGCGCGATTCCCTCGTGATATCCGTTCGCCGCTGCTTCCATGCGAATCAGCTGCGAGTTCATGTAATTCGCGCCCGCTTTGGCCAGCGCGGGCAGGGTATTCGGCGCCATCCGCGTCCAGCTCGAGATACACACGTCGGTCCCTTCCGAGAGCGCTTCCTCGCCCAGATACTTGCCCCATTCCCAACACGCGATGTAGACATCCACCGGGTTCCTCAATCCGTTGACGCCGAGTTCGCCGTAGCCGCGAAGCACGATCGGCCGCAGATAGCACGCCCGCATCTGGTTGATGCCGACTAACTCCAACATCGCTTGCGCCAGCTCATCGGAGGAGTAGCGGAACGTGTCCATGCGATAAATGCGGGCCGAATCGATCAGGCGCCGGACATGCTCGCGCAGACGGAAAATGGCGGGTCCCGCGGCAGTCTCATAGCATCGAATGCCTTCGAACACCGAACTGCCGTAGCTCACGACATGCGAAAGCACATGAATTTTCGCGTCATCCCAGCCGACAAATTGACCGTTAAACCAGATTTTTTCGGTGGCCTTAAGCATGGCCAAAGTATAACGTAAGTAGCCCGAATTGTGAGGGGCCGCACCGCCCCTCGGCGCTCGTCGGACAGTTCCTGTCATCCGCTACAATTCGAAAAGCATCCAACATCCTTGATCCCGCAATTGTGCCCGCCGTCACTCTCCGTCGAGACGGCTCAGAATCCAGGAGGGCTTACACCGTGTGGATAGTCCGGCTCGCTTTAAGGCGGCCATACACGTTCGTGGTGATGTCGGTACTGATGCTCGTGCTCGGCGTATCGGCGATTTTGACGATGCCGACCGACATCTTCCCTTACATCAATATTCCCGTCGTCAGTATCGTTTGGACGTACACGGGCCTTTCGCCCGACGAAATGGAAAAGCGCATGGTGACGATCTGCGAACGCGCCATGACGACCACCGTCAACGATATCGAGCACATGGAATCGACCTCGTACCAGGGGGTCGCCGTCATTCGAGTTTTCTTCCAGCCCAAGGCAAAGGTCGAACTTGCCATCTCCCAGGTCACGGCGATTGTCCAGACGATTCTGCGGGTGCTTCCGCCAGGTACGCTGCCGCCGGCCGTCTTGAAATATGACGCATCCAGCGTCCCGATTCTGCAGCTCGCCGAGGAAAGCGACACGCTGAGCGAGCAGCAGCTTTTCGATCTTGGACTGAACTTCATCCGCACGCAGCTCGCTACCGTGCAGGGCGCCGCGGTCCCGCTGCCCTACGGTGGCAAACAGCGTCAGATCATGGTCGATATCGATTCGAGCCTGCTCTACGCCAAGCGCTTATCGGCTAGCGATGTCGACAACGCGCTGAACCTGCAAAACGTCATTCTGCCCGGCGGTGACGCGAAGATCGGGGATCGTGACTACTTCGTGCAGATCAACGGCAGCCCGGGAGTCGTCGAAGAACTGAATGACCTTCCGATTAAGACCGTGAACGGGTCCACGGTATATATGCGGGACATCGGTCAGGTTCGCGACGGCTACGCGGTCCAGGCGAATATCGTGCGTGTGAACGGGAAGCGCGCGGCTTTGCTCACTGTCCTGAAGAGTGGACAGGCCTCCACGCTCAACATCGTGGCGAGCGTGAAAAAGGCGCTGATCCGCATCCAGGCCGGCATGCCCCCGGCGCTCAATATTGTTCAGCTCTTCGATCAATCGTTGTTTGTGCGCGCCGCCATCACCGGCGTTTTGCGCGAGGGCGCGATTGCCGCCGGCTTGACCGGGATCATGATTCTGCTATTCCTCGGCAGTTGGCGCAGCACGCTGATTGTTTGCATCTCAATCCCTTTGTCGATCCTCACATCGATCATTATCCTGGCGGCTTTGGGCGAAACCATCAATGTGATGACGCTGGGAGGATTAGCTCTCGCGGTCGGCATATTGGTTGACGACGCGACCGTGGAAATTGAGAATATCCACCGCAATCTCGGAATGAAGAAACCGATCGTGCCGGCCATTCTGGACGGCGCCCAACAGATCGCGGTGCCCGCGTTCGTTTCCACGCTGGCCATCTGCATCGTGTTTGTCCCGGTGCTGCTGCTGACCGGCGCCGCGAAGTTCCTGTTTACGCCTCTCGCCATGGCCGTTGTCTTCGCAATGCTGACGTCGTACCTGTTGACCCGAACTCTGGTTCCGACGATGGTGCACTTCCTGCTGCCTCCCGAGGTCGAACTCTATCAGCAAGGCGAGGAAGGAAAGCCCGCCCATGCGCCCGGTATCGTCTGGCGCGTCCATCATGCCTTCGACGAGCGGTTCGAAGGATTTCGGAACCGCTACTCCGGATGGCTCAGCTACGCGTTGGACCATCGCGGGTTGGTGGCAATTATCTTTGGTATTTTCGTCATCGCGTCTTTGCCGCTGGCGTTCGTCGTCGGGCGCGACTTCTTCCCCTATGTCGATTCCGGTCAGATGCGGCTGCATGTGAATGCCCCGGAGGGGACTCGAATCGAAGAGACGGAGCAGATCTTCGCCGCGATAGAAGGCGAAATCCGGAAAGAGATCCCGCTCGACGAAATACAGACCATTGTCGACAATATCGGCCTCCCGGCCAGCGGAATCAATCTGGCTTTCGGCGATAGTTCGACGATCGGCGGCGCGGATGGCGAGATTCTGATCGCATTGCATCCGGATAGGCACGGGCCGTCCCAAGAGTACGAGCGCAAACTGCGCGCGCGGCTCAATCAGAAATTCCCGAATTGCACCTTTTTCTTCCAGGCGGCGAACATCACCAATCAGATTCTGAATTTCGGTCTGCCTGCGCCGATTGATGTGCAAGTAATCGGTAGGAACTCGCAAGGCAACTATAAGATTGCGCGCGACATCGCCGCACAGGTTGCCGCCGTGCCGGGCGCAGTGGACGTGCATATCAAACAGCAGGTGGCTTATCCCTCCATCATGATTAATGTCGATCGCACCAAGGCGGATCAGGCGGGCCTGACGCAGCGCGACGTAGCCAACAGCGTTCTCATATCGCTGAGTTCGAGCGGTCAGCTGGCACCCAATCAATGGCTGAATCCCGCGAACGGGGTGAACTATCAGGTCGCTGTGCAAATGCCGCAGTACCGCGTAGATTCGTTCGACTCCATGAAGCGGATTCCCATTACCGGCGGCAATGCGACCGCGGCATCGGCGCAGTTGCTGTCGAACCTGGCGACGTTCAAGCGGGGGACAACCACCACGATTGTCGATCACTACAATGTCCAGCCAACCTATGACGTTTTCGCCAGTACCGATCTACGCGATCTGGGCGGCGTTGCTTCCCAGGTCTATAAGATCGTCGATACGTTCAAAGGTAAAGTGGCGAAGGGAAATTTCATCAATGTTCGCGGACAGGTGGATACCATGAATTCTTCCTTCTTCCGTCTTGGCCTCGGTATGTTCTTTGCGATCATGCTGGTGTATTTGCTGATGGTGGTCAATTTCCAATCGTGGGTCGACCCTTTCATTATTCTGATGGCGATCCCGGGCACCCTGGCCGGAATTCTGTGGATGCTGTTCATCACTCAGACAACGCTCAATGTACCTTCTCTGATGGGCGCCATCATGTCTGTCGGTGTCGCTACCGCGAACTCCATTCTTCTGGTAACGTTTGCCAACGATGAACGGGTAAGCGGAAAAAACGGGATCGAGGCCGCGCATTCCGCCGGATTCACGCGGATTCGTCCGGTAATCATGACCGCGACGGCCATGATGATCGGTATGCTCCCCATGTCGCTCGCGCTGGGCGAAGGCGGCGAACAGAATGCGCCGCTCGGCCGCGCCGTCATCGGCGGCCTTCTGATCGCCACGTTCAGCACCCTCTTCTTCGTGCCCATCATGTACACGTTCCTTCGCAAGGACGCGCCCGTGGATTGGGAAGCGCGGATCGAGCGGGAAGCTCACGAGGTTCTTCCGGAAAAACCGCGGCACGCTCCCGAAGCCGAACCGCAGAACGCATAAGGCCGCACAACGCATGGACACGACGAGTCAGGAACAAAAGCTGCTGCCGGTTGAAGACGAGCACAAGCTGCTGGATCGACCGGCCGAAGAGCGGCTGCGCGAAGAGTTGGAAGACCAGAAGCAGGAGGAGCAGAAGCAGGAGGAGAAGAAGCGCGCAGATTCCGCGAAACCGAAACAGCAGCCGGCGCCTGAAAAGCCGAAAGCTTCCCGCAAGTGGCTGGTAATCGTGGTTATTGTGGCCTTAGTTCTGGCCGCGCTATTGTTTTTGCTCGGGTATCTGCCGCGTGAAAGGCGGGAGCAGACAACCAAGAACAACGCGCAACGCGAGGCGACGGCGATCCCGTTGGTCGATGTAGTTCAAGTAAAACGATCGCCCGACATCACGCGGCTGCTGCTGCCGGGAACCATCACGCCGCTGATCGAAGCGCCGCTCTACGCCCGCGCGTCGGGTTACATCGTCAAGCGGTATGTGGACATCGGCGATCGCGTCCGGCCCAATCAGCTGATGGCGGTGATTGAAGCTCCCGATCTCGATCAGCAGGTGGCGCAAGGCCGGGCCGCACTGTCGCAGGCAAGGCAACAACTCGGGCAAGCGCAGGCGACACTTGAACAATCCGAGGCTCAGCTCGCGCTCGCCAAGGTGACCTGGGACCGTTATGCGGTGCTGGTCACCAAAGGCGCGGTTGCCCGCCAGGACGCCGATCAGCAGAAGGCCAACTACGATTCAACCGGCGCCGTGGTCGATTCGAACAAGGCCAATGTGCGGGCCGCTCAGGACAACGTGCAGGCCGCGCAGGCGAACCTCGATCGCTTGATCGCGCTGCAGTCGTACAAGGAAATCCGTGCGCCTTTCGCCGGCGTCGTTACCGCGCGCAACGTCGACGTGGGTTCCTACGTTTCCACGGCCGGCGGTCAATCGGGTGCTACGACATACGCGGCCGCACAATCGCTGGGCAATTCGTCGGGCAGCACCAGCAACGGCGCGCTATTCACCGTTGCCGATATCAGCCGCCTGCGCATCCTGCTGGAAGTCCCGCAGAGCGATGCGCCGAGCGTGCAGGTCGGTCAGGCCGCGGATTTGCTGGTCGGTGAATATCGCGGCAGGCGCTTTCCGGGAAAGATTACGCGGACTTCGAATTCACTGGATGCAACCGCTCGGACCTTGTTAACCGAAGTGCAGGTTGCCAACCCGAAGGGCGAACTGCTGCCCGGCATGTACACCAACGTGCAGCTTTCCAACACGCGTTCCAACCCGCCGCTTCTGATCCCCGGCGAAGCGATCATTACGCGTCCGAGCGGAACATATGTCGCCGTGCTCCGCGATCCGGACCAAACGCGAGAGCAAAACGCGGTGCAGCGAGAGAAGGAGTCCGGCGAAAAAGTCCGCGAAGAAGCGAAGGAAATTCATCTGGAAAAGGTCGAGATCGGACGCGACTACGGAACTGCCACCGAGATCTTATCCGGCCTGCAGGGCTGGGAGTATATCGTGACCAATCCGAGCGACGAGGTTTATGAGGGCGCGCTGGTCATGCCGACCCAGGCGTCCGGCCCGCAGGCAGCCACTCCGGCCAGCGGGAACGGATCAGGCAACGCCGCGAGCGCGAGCACTTCCGCTGGGGGAGCTCCCTCCAAGGGCGGGTCGGGGCAGTCGCAACGATGAGCTTTCGGCTACTCGGTAGCGTTCTTGTATTTACCCTTACTTCGCAGGCTGCTGAAGATCAGATTCGACCGTACATGCACGGCTGGTACCGGGCGCCTTCGGTCGGGCCCGTGTCATTTGCCGACACACCGCGCTTCGAGAACCTGATCCGAGCGGGGAACGTCTACCTCTCGCTCCGGGATGCGATCGCTTTGGCCATCGAGAACAACCTGGATGTGCAGTTCGAACGGCTAAATACACCGATTTCTCAAACCGATACTTTAAGGGCAAAAGGCGGTGGCGATCTGCGCGGTATTTCCACCACGGTGTTCGAGGTCCCGGCTGGTATCGGCGGCCCCGGCGCTCCGTTATTGACTGCGGCCGCAAGCGGTACGACGCCTTCCGTTTCGCTACCCGGCTATTCCTCGGATTTGGCGATCATTACGGAACAGCAGACCAATAACTCCGTGTTCCCCTTAACTCCGTTTGCACCGGGGCCGTCGATTCCGCAGTTTGACCCGGCCATCACGGGCACGTTCAATTACGAGCAAGCGACAACTCCTGAAGCCGACTTGCTGATTTCCGGCTATCCAACTCTCAATCAGCGGACCGTCACCTGGGATGGCGGTTATACACAGGGGTTCAGCACCGGTACGATGATCAACGGACAGTTCAATAACCAGGACATCAACGCCGTCACCAAGAATAACCTCTACAATCCCTACTACGCCTCCAACGCAGGTCTGACCGTAACGCAACCTTTATTAAGAGGTTTCGGGATTTCTCTGAACAGACGGTTTATCCGAATTGCAAAGAACAATGAAAAGATCACGGATCTCGTGTTCAAAGAGCAACTAATCAGCACGGTTTCGGGAGTCATCCGGCTCTATCAGGATTTGGTGGCGCTGGTCGAAGACGTTCAAAACCGCCGCGAAACGCTGGCCCTCGCCCAAAGACTCTTCGAGGACAACAAGAATAAGGTGGAAGCGGGAACTCTCGCTCCCGTGGAGCAAACGCGCGCGGAAGCGCAGGTCTACGCGGCACGCCAGGATCTCATCAACTCGGAAGGCTTTGTAGCTCAGCAGGAGTTGATCCTGAAGAGCGTTCTGACCAAGCGCTTCACTTCCGATCCAGTGGTGCGCAGAGCGCACATCATTCCCACGGACTCGATCGATGTACCGCTGAACGAACCTGAACTAAAGGTTGAAGATTTGATCTCGACCGCGAACTCAAATCGCCCGGACCTGATTTATGCAGGAATTCAAGTAGATAACTCGAAGATTTACCTGGAAGGTTCGAAGAACGAGCTGCTGCCTGAAGTAGATCTTGTGGCAAACGCTCTAAGTAGCGGACTGGCAGGAGCTTTGAACTCCGCGTTCATTCCATCCGCTACGCTCGGAACTAACATTCCAACTTCCCAGTTTCTAGGAGCCTATGGTTATGATCTGGAACAGATTGTTCGCCACAACTATCCCACTTATTCGATTGGCGTGAATTTGAACCTGCCGCTTCGCAACCGAATTGCGCAGGCGGACGCGGTGCGCGATGAGCTCCAGGTCAGGCAGACGGAGATCTCGCGCCAGAAGTTGGAGAACCTGATTCATCTTGAGGTTGAAGATGCTCTGGTCGCTCTGGATCGTTCGCGCGACGCCTATTCCGCCGCGACGGAAGCTCGCAAACTGCAAGAGCAATCGCTGGAGATCGAGCAGGAACGCTATAACGTGGGACTATCGACGACGTTCCTGGTGCTGCAGTATCAGAGCTTTCTGGCTCAGGCGCGGTCCACCGAGATCGCCGCAAAGAGCACCTACGCGAAGGCCCGTACGGCGCTCGATCGGGCGATCGGGATGACGCTGGTCCGGAATAACGTCTCGGTCGCCGACGCGTACCACGGTAGCGTTCACTAAGCGTTCTTCTCGAAAGCGCAGAGCGCGGGCGGTACAGTAGCGGTGCGGAGTTCCGTATGAGTTACTGCCGGTTGTTGCTCGCCTCGCTTTCCATCTCTCTTGCACTCTCTCCGGCTGCAGCGCAGCCTGCGCGACACCCACCGTCGAACGCGCAGCTCGCCAGCCCGGAAATCGCGCGGAAGGTTGACGCGCTGCTCCAACAAATGACCCTCGAGGAGAAGATCGGTCAGTTGGTGCAGTACAGCGCCACCGAAGCCCATCCGGACGTGTCGTCGGCCGGCACCACAGCCGCACTCAACGTCAACCCGCCGGGCCCGGGCGGAGTGGACAGCTACGCGCTCGCGCAAAAAGGGCAGCTCGGCTCGATGCTCAACACGGTAGGCCAGGGGCTTACGAATCACTTCCAGCACGCCGCGGTCGACCACACGCGCCTCCACATCCCGCTGCTTTTCGGCGCCGACGTGATCCACGGCTTTCGCACCATCTTCCCGGTTCCGCTCGCGACAGCGGCCAGTTGGGACCCCGAGCTCATCACCGAACTCGCGCACATGGCTGCGGTTGAGGCCCGCACGGCCGGTGTCAACTGGTTCTATTCGCCCATGGTCGACATCGCGCGCGACGCCCGGTGGGGCCGCTGCACGGAGGGCGCGGGTGAAGACCCGTATCTGGGATCCGCCATCGCTCGCGCCTATATTCGCGGTTACCAGGGTGAGAGCCTCTCCGCGCCGGATTCCGTTGCCGCCTCGGTCAAGCACTTCGCGGCCTATGGCGCCGCCGAAGCGGGCCGTGAATACAACACGACGGATATGAGCGAGTTGCAACTACGCCAGGTTTACCTGCCGCCCTATCACGCGGCCGTTGCGGCCGGCGCGGCCACCGTGATGTCCGCCTTCAACTCGCTCAACGGAGTGCCTTCGACGGCGAATCCCTTCCTGCTTCAGACGATTCTGCGCGGGGAGTGGGGCTTCGATGGCGCGGTCGTTTCCGACTACACCGCAGTCATGGAGCTGACCAACCACGGCATCGCGAGTGATGCGGCAATCGCCAGCGAAAAGGCGATCACGGCGGGCGTCGATATCGACATGATGTCGCACTACTACGACGCGGAGTTGCCGGCGCTGGTGAAATCGGGGCGGGTGCCGATGGCGGTTGTTGACGAGGCCGTACGACGCGTGCTGCGAGTGAAGTTCGCGCTGGGGCTTTTTGAGCACCCCTTTACTGCGGGGACCGAGGTAACCGGGGCAGTCGCCGAGCATCGACCATTGGCGCGCCGCGCGGCCGAAGAATCTTTCGTGCTGCTGCAGAACAATCCTGTCGATGGGGTCGCGCTACTGCCACTCGCGACGGCCGTCAAAAAGATAGCCCTCATCGGTCCGCTCGCCGACGACGCCAGCGACATGGTGGGTGCCTGGTCCGGCGCAAACAATTTCAACGACGTGCGAACCTTGCGTGCCGCCATGGCGGAGCGGGCGCGGCAGAACCGCTCGACGCTCACTTACGAGAAGGGAACGGACATCTCAGGAACGTCGAACGCCGGTTTCGCCGCGGCGATCGCCGCAGCGCAGAACTCCGATCTGGCGATCCTCGCGCTCGGCGAATCGAGCGACATGAGCGGTGAAGCAGCATCGCGTGCTTTCTTGGACTTACCAGGAAATCAGGAACAATTACTTGAAGCTGTCGTCGCCACCGGAAAGCCCGTCGTTCTACTGATCTTCTCCGGCCGGCCGCTGGTGCTTGACTGGGCCGCGCAGCACGTTCCCGCGATCATGGAGGTATGGTACGGCGGCGTCGAAACCGGTCCAGCGATCGTCGACACGCTCTTTGGGGATGTTTCGCCGAGCGGCAAGCTCACCATGAGTTTTCCGCGGGCGGTGGGTCAGGAGCCGCTCTATTACAATCAGCTCCCGACGGGACGCCCGATTCAGCATGCCGATCCCGCTCACCCCGGCTATGTGGAGATGAAGTACGTCTCCCGCTATCTCGATACGCCCAATGACGCGCTTTTTCCCTTCGGACATGGACTTTCGTACTCGACATTCGGATACTCCGGCGTTTCGCTGTCTACGCAATCCATAAGCGCAGCCAAGCTCGTGCGCGATCCGAAGAGCCAACCGATTGTCGCGACCGCCACGGTCACGAACACAGGGAAGCGCCGCGCGACGGAAATCGTTCAATGTTACGTAGGTATTCGTGGCGCCAGCACGGAGCAGCCTTCACGCAACCTGAAAGGTTTCGCTCGGATCACGCTGGACCCCGGGCAGGCTGCGACGGTTCACTTTCCGCTCGGGTTCGCCGAACTCTCGGTCTACGACGCAAGGGCGCAGCAAGTGGTGGAAGCCGCCGACTACACGATAGACATCGGCGGCAGCTCGACCGCGACGAACAGCGCGCGGTTTGTGACCCTACCGTAGTCCCATTTCCATAACTTTACATAATACTTGTTATCGGAAGCGAATCGGGTATCCTCGAAGAGCTGGGGCTTGACTCTTGACATTTAACCAAAAAGTTATATAACATAATGGCTATAGAACGCTTGGACCGTACGTTCGCAGCACTCAGCGATCCCACCCGCAGAGCCATCCTGTCCCGGCTGGCCGGCGGAGAGGCGACCGTGATGGAGTTGGCTCAACCGTTCGCGATGAGTCAGCCCGCAATCTCCCGGCACCTTCGAGT
>NZ_CAJCHS010000047.1 GCF_903970205.1 Nevskia soli
ATCGTCAATGCCATTATGCTGCTGCTTCCGCTCTTCAATGCCTACTTTGACGCTATGATTGCCGCGGATCATGGTCAGACCATCGGTGATCTGATAAGTGTTCTCCGCCCGGTCGATCGGGAGCTCGGTAACATCTCCGACCGGCGAGTAACCGCTTACCGTGATGGATGGATAACCGTAGTCGACTGCGTTTGACGGCAGCCAGTTCACTCCCCACAGCGTATTCACGTTAGTCTGGTAATTTTCCTGAAAGTCTTTACGCGTTGCGCGATTGAAGCCCAGGAGCAGCGAGTTCAGCGTGGTCGGGCTGAAAACCTTGGCGTACTCAATCAGCGCGTTATTCCCGGAGTCCTGGACAACATCCCCAAACCCGGGAATCGACGTGTTGCTCTCGGCATACGGTTCGGTAAGTGCATCACGCCCGTAGCTATAGCGCAACGTCAAAGTATCGTTGGGCGAGAAATGATGGTCCATCCGCGCGTTGTATTGCCATTGCGTTTGCGGCTGTACCGGCTGGCCCAGGTAGTTTCCCGATTCGCCCGGCAAGTTGGGTAGCGGATAAAGCGCGAGTATCTTCGCCGACAGCGGATCGATCCGCGACTGGGGAATCTGATCCCCGGGAAACGGCATCTGCGTGAACGGATCGATTACGGTCTGACCGGAACCGGCGAAGTTACCTGCGCGTTCGGCCGCCGTCGGAGTCGTTCCGATTTGGGTTAGCCCTTCGCGTTCCTCAAGTCCATCGAAACTGAAAAAGAAGAAGGTCTTGTCCCTGCGAACCGGTCCGCCTAACCCCGATCCGAACTGGCTTCGTGTATAACCGGGCTTGGTAGACCCGTCAAAGAAATTACGCGCGTCCATATCGCGGTTGCGCAGGTATTCGTAGGCGAAGCCGTGGAACTCGTTGCTGCCGCTGCGCGTGACTACGTTTACCTGGCCGGCGCCGCTTCGACCATAAGCCGCGCTGTAGGTGCTGGTATCGATCTTGAACTCCTGAATGGAATCGACCGAGGGCTGCAACACGTAACGGTTGATTTCGAAGTCGTTGTTATCGACGCCGTCCAGCATGAAGTTATTGAACTCTTCGCGTCCGCCATTGACCTCCATCGCGATTCCCCCGCGCGTCGAAAGCGGGGAACCTTCCACCGGCGGCATCACGCCGGCGGTCAAAAACGCGAGTTGCAGAAAATCGCGCTCATTCAGCGGCAGCGTCTCGATGCGATTTTGATCGAGCACCGCGCCGAGCTCGGACGAATCCGTAGCCAGGCGCGAAACGGACACGCTAACCGATTCCTTGGCTTGCGGCAGTTTCAAGCGCGCGTCCACGCGCGTATTGGAATCAACGCGGACCTCTACGCCGTTCGTCTTTGCCGGCGAAAACTGAGCGGCTGAGAACGCGACATCGTACCGGCCCGGCGCCAGATCGTCCAGCCGGTAAAAGCCGCTCTGATCCGCAATGGTCTCGCGAGTGACATCCTGCCCCACACGCGTGACAACGATCGCTGCGCGCGGAATTCCCGCAGCCGATGGATCGGTGACGAAACCGGAAATCGAACCGGTGGTGATTTGGGCGTGAGCACCCGACACAAGCACGAACAGACAGATCGCCGCGAGCGCGCGCGACGTGCGGGTCCTATTTAGGGCGGCGAGACTGCCGTAAAGGATGCGGTTGGCAACGCCGAGCCACCCAGCGTGACAGATCATGGTTGGCACGTCAGCTTACGCGACTTATACGAGCCATAACTCCGGTTTCGCCGACATGAAATGTGCCACGCATCTAGGATTTCGTAATTATAACGTGGATTCGAGTTTTGCGACGGCTGCGGACGCGCGCGTCGTCAAATTCAGACGGCTGGAGAGTTTTAGGGGACGGCCTGTATTTCGATTGCGCCACGGCGCGCCCCGTCCTCGTTTGCGTTAGGTGCTAAGAGCGAAACCAATGGCGTGTTCAGAAACGTGCGACCAATAAGGCGGCCGGCCATAGTGGTCGTGAAGCTCCGTTTCGAACGCACGCGTGAGCGGCCTCGAAACGAGGTACTCCGGCGCGCTCTTTATGGCTTGCTTCGACAGCCCTACGTACACGTTGGTATCCGCCCAGCTCACCCGGTCGATCCACTCCGGCGAGAGCAGTACTTTCTTCCCTGGAAGCCAATCCCGAGTCGCAACCTCTATGTATCGGATGGCCCAGTCTTTATCATCGACGATGAACCCATCCAAGTGCCCGATCTCGCCGTCGCTTGCTTCTACGTGATACCCCGTAATCGCTTGGGTACTGCGCAAATGCGAATCCTCTTTACTGTTCGCCTGTGAGTATGCCTTCGAGGAGCTATCTGGGCCTAGTAGCGGACCGGATGGATAGTAGTCCGGACCCCACAGGTAAGGACCGCCCCAATAATACGGGTACCCGTAATACCCGAAGTATTCGGACTCATGCCGTCGCGAGATCGGTTTATGCGTATCGATGTCCGGGCTCTGTTCCACCTGCTTTTTCGTAATCGAGACATCTAAACGCCTGGCGTTCCAGTCCACATGTTTCACCGAGTGGGGCGAGATCAGTACTTGCCTCCCCTCCAGCCAATTACCGGTATCGACGATAAGATAACGGATGGCCCAATTCTCGTCGTCGAAGTAAAGGTCTTCTACCTTTCCAATCGTGCCGTCCGTCGCCTGGATAGCAAGGCCCTTCAGGAACGTTGCGTTCGTCAGCATTTATGTGTGCCCTCCGGCATTACTTACTTCGACCTACGCGACTCCAGCTCTCTCACTGCGTGGAACCAGTCTTCTGTCTCGGTTCCATTGGGACGTCCATTACTCAGCCAGGTCTGATAGGCCAGAGCCGCCGTCTCACCATTTCCAGCGGGTTCGACGCCATGTCTGACTAAGAAGGCCTCGGTATGACGGTGTGCTTCCTCAGAGTGTTCAAGCGCTCGCCGCGAATGTTCATGACCGGATAGGTGATCGCTTTGGCCGTGCTGCATGGCAGCACGGTGGGCGTGTGCGGCGACGTCGTGCAACTCGGCGGCCCGCTGGTGATTCTCGTAGTGCGATCCGTTATTGTAGCGAGTAGACATAGTCTATAAACTCTCCAGCCGTCCGGACTTATCGCGGGCTTCCTTGGCTAGCTTGTAAGCATGGTCCGCGTTTTCCATGGCGCGCTGGGCATGCCAACTCTCCGCCGCCTCGTCGCCTTTCTCATTGTGTTCGGCAGCGGTGCGATGGGCGTGTGCGGCCCGGTCATGCTCATCGGCGGCCTTCCGGTGCAAATTCCCCATGACCTTGCGGCCTAAAACGCAGCCCCTACAAGTTCTTCCTTCGGGTGATGGTCGAGGTGAACAGGTTGCGTGGTTTGAAGGATTTCTCTTGCCTTTGCGACTTCCGATTCCGTGCCGCTAACAAGCAAAAGGAACTTATCGCTCTTAACGGCGGTCTCATACTTAAGAACGCTGTCCTTCGGAACGCCAATGCTGAACAGCCCGGCCCCGAGCGCGCTAAGTCCGCCAACCGCCACCGCGCCTTCGAGCGCGCCTAGAATCCAAGCTACGAGCGGACCGGCCACGAGTAGGGGGCCGATTCCAGGAACCGCGAAAAACGCAGAGCCGAACAGCAGGCCCCAAAAGCCTCCCCAGAAAGCTCCGAACGTGCCCCAACGCTTCATTCGATCGCCTACGTTGTAATAACCAACCACTTGCTCGTCAGTGTGGTAGTCCTTCGCCACGATCGATATCGAGCGCATGTTAATTCCCGCGTGCTGAAGCTCTTTCACGGCGAGCTCCGCTTCCGGGTGAGTATGATAAACCGCTGCTACCGATTCAACTTTGTCCATTCTGTTCTCCTGTTACCTATGTCGGTTATCCATGCACAGAGACGCCCAGTCGGGCGTTTGCTGAGCCGAAACAACGGGGCGCCCGCGCCGAGTCCTTCCACGACTCGAAACGCGACCGGGTGCGGTCACTCGGCGGCGGGCGGTCAGGGCCACAGGTTGTAGCCCTCAAATCAAAGATCGTTGCGGGAAATTCCGAGTCTCTTCATCAGCGCGTTCAGTGTAGTCCGGTGAAGTCCCAGGCGGGTCGCCGCCGCGGTGATCACGCCGCTGCATTCGCCGAGCACCCGTAGGATGTGTTCGCGTTCCACTTGTTCCAGCGTGGAACTGCTGATGATAGATGTGGCGTTCGGCCGTATTTCGTCCAAAGGCGCGCGAAGGCTGGATCCGGTCGAAAGAATGACCGACCGTTCCACAAAATTCTCAAGTTCCCGTACGTTTCCCGGCCAGGGCCACGCAACCAGAGCACGCATCGTTTCCACGGGGATCTTGTTGATCTGCCGGTTCATTTTTCCGGCGTATTTGGCGGTGAAGTGCCGCGCCAGCGTCGGTATATCTTCGGGGTGATCGCGCAGGGGAGGCACCGTGATGGGAAATACCTTCAACCGGTAATAAAGATCGCTGCGGAAAAGCTTGTCGCCCATCATCTGAGTTAGATTCCGGTTAGTCGCCGCTACAAGCCGGACGTCGATCGGGATGGTTTTTGTCCCGCCCAGCCGTTCGAATGACTTCTCTTGCAGCGCGCGCAGTAACTTCGGCTGTAACTCGAGCGGGATGTCTCCGACTTCATCCAAGAACAGAGTCCCCCGATTGGCCATCTCGAAGCGGCCGATCTTTTGCGTCAAAGCTCCGGTGAAAGCTCCGCGCTCATAGCCGAATAGTTCGCTTTCCAGCAGTCCGGTTGGAATCGCGGCACAATTCAATGTAACGAAGGGAAGGTTCTTGCGCGGACTTCTTCGGTGGATGGCGTGGGCGACTAATTCCTTTCCGGTGCCGGTCTCTCCTAAAATCAGAACCGTCGCGTCGGTCGGCGCAACCACCGCAACAAGCCGCTTCACCCTTTGGAGAAGCGCGCTGTCGCCCACCATTTCATCGCTATCCTGGTCTGTTTGGCCGCCGGATAGATCGTCAATGGTCTCCAGCCGGTCGCGCTCGCGTAAGTCCTGGACGAACGTGATCCATCGAAAGGGAACCAACTTAAGAACGGCTGTTACAACCAGAATCGGAATGCGGCTCCCGTCTTTTCGTATCAGCTCCTTTTCATAGGGCGTGCAAGCTCCGAATCGCAATTCCTCTTCGTGCGCGAGCTCGTCGGGAACCAGATATTCCGGCGGCGTCAGATCCGGCCAACGCAGGCGGCCTGCCTGCAAGTCGTCCCGGTCGTATCCCGTTAGTTCGAGGAAGGCGTCGTTGGCTTCGGGAATCCGGTCGAACTCGCCGGATACGATCCCGGCAATGGAGGGATTGGTTCGATGCGCCGCAACCGTCACACCGCGCCCGGTCTTCTCTCCCGTCTTATAGACGTCGCTAAAATCGCGAACGGCTCCGGCAAATCCTTGTAAGTCTCCGTCTTCGTCTCGAAGCGCAACCGTGATACAGTTCGCCCAGAATTGCGTGCCGTCGCGTCTTACCTGCCAACCTTCCTGTCCAAAGTGACCATTGGCTGCCGACCTATTTAGTTCGTGTTCGAGCCTCGCGTTCAAATGTTGTGAGTTATCGTTATGACCTATAGAATTTGAACTTAAGGAGCTAAGACCGGCATACAGAAATGTTAAGCTCTTCCCGGCGGTCTCCACTTCGGTATAGCCGTAGATACGGACCGCTCCGGAATACCATTCCACCACCCGGCCCCGTCCATCCAGAAGAAACATCGCATAGTCTTGACACTTTGACGCAATCTCGCCCTTGCCGGCAGGTTCGGGTAGCGTATGATCGTGCAGCACCAAAACATGACGTTGGGGAAGCACGTTGCTTTTCGCTGTGTAGCCGATCTCGGGCGGACTTCCCTCCGCGTCATCTAACCGGAAACTTCCTTTCTGCTCACCCTCTTCTATAAGAGCCTCCCAAAGCTCCGGTGATTGATGGTTAAACTCAGGCGCCCCGAAATCGTCGAGGTTATGCCCAATGATCTTTTCCCGCAAACGCCCGAGAAGCTTGACCGCGCCGGCGCTGGCCTCACGGCACTTGCGTTGGTCATCCGCAACCAGAATCGATGCTGCCTGCCGGTACACGATCGCCCGTAGCAGCAGTTCCAGTTCTCTCGGACCGTTCTCGGCAAGCCAGCCTCGCGCGGCCGGCTGTTCATTTGCGGAATGTGACAATGCAGACGGCATTTGCTTGTTTCTTGCCTGATATCCGACTCTAGCATTGAATTGACGCCCGCGTCTCTTTTTGACCACATTTGGTCGACAAAGGTTTACGCGAAGAAACCTCTTCCTGGGTGTATCTGTTCGGTAGACAAAATGCCTCGTACGTGACCTATCGAACTTATGAAAGTCGAGAATGTCCCGGAAAGAGTCCCTAATGGATGAACTGAAGTGTGAGCGTTCGGACGCGATCGGGGCGAAGCCTACCCGTGCAAACCATGCACCGACGAATTTCGCTTCCGCGCCGAAGGGCAATGAAGTCGTTCTACTGGTTGAAGACGATGAAATCGTTCGCGCCCTCGCAAAGAGGATTTTGACTTTAAGCGGCTATATCGTTCTGGAAGCGCCCTGCGGCCGTAAAGGCCTGGCCCTCTGCCAGAACCAACAAACCGTAATCGATCTTCTCGTAACCGATGTGGTTATGCCGGATCTCGGCGGATGCGAACTCGCGGACTGCGCTTTGACACTGCGGCCCGGATTGAAAATTATGTTCATGTCCGGTTACAGTCAAGACTCAGTCTCGATGAATGGACATCGGAGAACGTCGTTTCTGCAAAAGCCTTTCACGCCTTTTCAATTCGCAACCAAGGTTCGTGACACGATCGATTCGAATACCCGGGCCGCCGGGCAGTCCTGAACGGGTGAGTGCATCGGCCAAATCCGGTCAGGTGACGATCTAGGGTCAAATCTCTGCGCGGCAGCGGCTCCGGCTGTCGCGCGCCGCACCCCGCGCATTGCAAAACAGCGGTTGCGTCAACGCGGACTTAAGAATGCCTCGTATTCCGTGTGAGCGCAAACCTGCCAGCCAAAGCACGAGTAGCAGCGTGCGGGACAAATTGAACCCGCAGTGGTCGCCTCACTTGGTGCCCACCGCGGCGTTCCCGGAGGAAAAGATGCAAGGCTGCTACCAAACCAAGGGTCGCGGCGCAGCCGTGCTCAATTCGCCGAAACTCAATAAAGGCACGGCATTCACGGCCGAAGAGCGAAGAATGCTGGGACTTACCGGCTTACTCCCGCCGGAAATTAGTACGCTCGCCACTCAGGTTCAACGCGCTTATTTCGAATACGAACGGCTTTCGGATGCACTCAGCAAGAACATCTATCTAACCGCCCTGCACGACCGCAACGAGGTGCTCTTCTACCGTCTGTTCTCTGAGCACCTGCGCGAGATGATTCCTATCGTCAACGATCGGACGGTAGGCAAGGCAATTGAACAATACCACCACGAGTTCCGCCGGACGCGCGGTGTGTATCTGTCCATCGATCACGCCGAAGGCATTGAGGAGGCGTTTGCCAACCTGGGGGCCGGTCCGGAAGATATCGATCTTATCGTCGCCACCGACGCCGAGCAAATCCTGGGAATCGGTGATTGGGGTGTTGGCGGCATTGAGGTCTCGATCGGTAAGTTGGCGATCTACACAGCGGCAGGGGGGATCGATCCCACGCGAGTCATCCCGGTCATGCTCGACGTCGGCACCAACCGCGAAAGTCTGTTCAGCGATCCGATGTATATCGGCAATCGCCACGCCCGCGTGCGCGGAGAACGCTACGACGCGTTCATCGATACCTATGTCAACGCAGCCACGAAGCTGTTTCCCAACGCGGTACTGCAGTGGGAGGATTTCGCGCCCGGTAACGGACGACGGATTCTACACAAATACCGCGATCGCATTTGCACGTTCAATGACGATATGCAGGGTACCGGCGCAATTACCCTGGCGGCCGCGATCTCGGCTTTGCGTGTTTGCGGCGCCCCTTTTCGCAATCAGCGGGTAGTGATTTTCGGCGCGGGTACAGCGGGAATCGGTGTCGCTGACCAACTGCGCGAAGCTATGGTACGCGACGGTTTATCGAAACAAGACGCGATAAGCCGCTTCTGGTGCATCGACCAGCAAGGATTACTCACGACGGAGATGAGCCATGCGCTTCGGGACTATCAAGTAACCTATTCGCGTCCGGCCATCGAAAGTAAACACTGGAAGCACGATGCTATTGGAAACGGTGTCGATCTAGCCGAGGTGATGCATCGGGTGAAGCCGACCATGCTCATCGGGGCCTCCAATGAGCCCGGCGCCTTCAGCGAAGCGATCGTCAGGCAGATGGCCGCGCAAACCGACAGGCCCATCATCTTCACGCTCTCTAACCCGGCGGCGCGCGCCGAAGCCCACCCGGCGGACTTGATTGCATGGACGGAGGGCCGGGGCCTGATTGCAACCGGCAGCCCTTTCGGTCCGGTCACTTACAAGGGTGTAACTTACTCCATTGCACAGGTGAGTAACGCCTTGTTGTATCCGGGTCTGGTGCTCGGGACGATTGTAGCCCGAGCCCGTAGGATTAGCGAACAGATGTTCGCTGCCGCGGCGAGTGCGGTTTCCAGTTTGGTTGCAGTGCGTCAGCCCGGAGCTTCGCTGCTCCCGCATATTGACGACTTGCGCAGCGTGTCCATTACCGTGGCCACGGCTGTAATCCTGGCGGCACGGGACCAGGGATTAGCGTCAGATCTGGCGCGAATCCGTTCAAGCGACCTCACTCAACACGTGCGAGAGGCGATGTGGCAACCGGAGTATCGTCGCATCGAGGCCATGTGAAGCCCGGCCGTTGTGTAAGCGAACCGCAGTCGCGGCGCCGGATCATTCAAAGCAGGGCGCAATGACCAGTGTGATGTCATCCTGTTGTTCGCTGCCGCCCGTCCGCATTGGCGGCTTCGGTGACTCCATCGGTGTAGAGCACCAACGTATCGCCGGGACTTAGCCGCGCCTCCGCAATCTCACAATGCCAAGGTTCAAACAATCCAACTACCGTGCAAGTGGAAGCTAGCCACTCTACTTTCGGCTCCGCAGTTGGCGTAGCGGAGCCGGCCGGTCGCGTCATCGTAATCCGCCGGAAATAAAGTGGCGTAACGGATGCTTCACCTAAGTGAAGTTCGGCGGCGATCGCATGCCGAGAATGCAGGTGCGAACGGAATGCCGCTGCGTAGACCCCGACCCGAGGCCGCGCGCTTGTGAAGTTGATGGGACGGATTAGTTGCGATACACGCGCCGCACGAGTCAATCGACCACGCGACCTGCGTCGTCCCTCGGGTGATTCGCGTTGGTTCCAGCTACGCCACTGCTGTCTTTTTATCTTTATACATCGCGGCATCTGCGCGCGCTATCAGCGCTTCGACAGTTTCCGATCGATCCCATTCTGCAAAGCCCATGGCCGCACTAACCAGAACCTTCTGGTGGCTGGGTCCCGTGTTGTCGAGCTTGTACTCTCCGAAGACCCAACTCGAGATGCGGTCGCGGTAGGCGGCGATTTGACCGATCGAGCACTTGAGAATGCAAACGAACTCGTCGCCTCCCCAGCGGCTTGCTACGTCTGCAGGACCGATGTGAGCTCGAAGTTCCTTCGAGAACTCGCGGAGCAGATGGTCACCGGCCTGATGGCCGTGTCTGTCATTGATCCCCTTGAACCCGTTTAAATCCAGAAACAGGACACAGAAATGCTCTTTTCGTGAAACGTGCTCCGCAAGGGCAAGCTCACACGCCGCGCGATTCGCGAGGCCGGTCAGCATATCGGATGCTCCTTGTCGCTCAGCCTCTTCGAGGCGCATGCGGTAACCGTCCAGGTCCGCGCGCAATCGAGCCGTCGCGCTGCGCCCTTCTTCGGCCATCGTCGCAATTTGCGAGGTGAGTTCCCCTGCGCTCCGCACGAGCGCCTCCCGCGCGGCGCTCACGTCTTCCAGGTGGGCGATTTCCTCAAGGCGGGCGGTAAACTCGTTCAACCGGCTTCCGAAGCGCTGGTCACGGGCCCCGACCGCTTCCAGAGCGCTCGCGACCGCGGTCATGATCTCCTTGACCTCCCTCGTTTTCTCCGCGAAGTAACGCACCCCCTTCTCGCCCCAGCGGTCGAGGTCGGAGATCACTCTTTTCTTGGTCTCGGTGATGACCGCCGGAGGAGTATCTCGAGAAATCTGGCTTGCGAGCGCGTTCAGGCTCCGGCTGAAATCCGAACCCAGGACGGGCAGTGCTCTTGCCGCTCCCGCTCCCATCGCGACCAGAGTCTCGCGGTAACAATCGAGCACAATCACCTGCAATTCTTTATCGTAGGAATCGATATGTTTTTTTAACGAGATCATCTCACGCCCCAGAACGCCTTTCCCGCGTAGGAATAGTCGACAGATTGGCTGCGTTTCAATAGTGCTGAGGAAGAAAACTCAGCGAGCGCGAAGCTGCAAACGAATCACGGGAGTCGCTGCCGGTTGCATGACCTCACTCAGCCATGAACTACGGAGCGGAGCGGCAGGACGCCCGGCGGGCGCCTCCGTGGTCCGGGTGTCCCTTTGCGGTGACGTTGCGCGCTCCAGTCGTTTCCACGTGTATCGGAACGAAGTTGTCATGAAGGCTCCATAACCTTATACGAACCGTTGGACGCTCGCGATCGCATTTTAGATAGCCTGGTGAACGACGATTTCGAACTGCCGTTTCCCGTTCCCGAGAGGGAAAAGTGGAACGATCACCCGCTGCCAGTAAACTGGAAAAATTCGAAATGCGAAAACTGAGCGGTGGTTTATTTGTGGCGGCGGCGATCGCGGCACTTCTCTGGCTTCCTACCCGTTCGCGCACGCAGACCTCGCCGGCGGCCGCGCGGCCCGCCGTCGAACAAGGTCTCTCGTTCCTGATTACTTTCGGCTATCAACGCCAAAGCGAGAAGGTCTACGACGGAACCCTGCACGTCCGCGGCGGCCGTTTGCTGAAGCTGGAAAAATGGCGTTTCCTCGAAGGCGATTCCATCACGGCCGCCGACGCTTGGAAGCTTCGCATCCATCGCATCGCTTTCGAGAACCAGCCGGACCAGCCGAACACCATCCCTAACGCGTCGCCCGCGCGCAACCTGGTTCCCGCCGGTCTGATCGCTGCCATAGAACCTTCGGCGACATCGGTTTCCGTCGAAACCGCGCAAGGCAATTTCGAGATCCCGGTAGATCGTCTGGAGTACGGGCGGCCGTTACGCTTCCTTGGCGATGACGTGATCGTGCAGCGCGTGGCCGATACCGAACAGCTATCGCCGGACGGTCGGGAAGAGCACGACTATCCATCGGCAGCACTTAGTAAGTCCGGTTCCACGTGGTTCGCCTGGCAGGCCTATCAGGATCGCGGCGATCGTGTCTATGTTGCGAGAGCCGGCCGCCCGCCGCAAGTCATCACCGAAGGTAAGGCGGATATCTATCGCACAGCGCTCGCTGAAGATGGACAGTCGCGAATGCACGTTGTGTGGTCGGAACGCAGCGGCGAAGACTGGCAACTTTGGGAGCGCATGTTCGAGAAGAATGCATGGTCGCCGCGCCGCCGGATCACGCGCGAACATAGCCCGAATATCTCCCACAAACTAATCGCTTCGCCGGATGGCAAACTTCATCTGATCTGGACGGGTTATGAAGCCGGGCAATCCTATCTATACCTGACGGACTTCGACGGGACAAAATGGAATGCACCGAAGCGCATCGGCGGCCCCAGCGTGTGGAGCCCGGCCTTAGCTTGTGACACCCATGGCAATGTTCTTGTCGCGTGGGATAGCTACCAGACCGGTAACTACGATATCTTCTTTCGCCGGATTGACTCAAGCGGAACACTCGAGCCCGTCGAACAGATAACGACATCGCCTAAGTTTCAGGCGCATCCTTCTCTGGCCGTCGACAATCAGGATCGCGTTTGGCTCGCCTGGGATGAATCCGGAGTGAACTGGGGTAAGGATTGGACCCATACCGACCCTTATCGCTCTACCGTTCTCTATCAGGACCGGGCGATTCGCGTCGCGGTGAAAGCGGGAGGTGTGTGGAAGGAAGCCCCGGATTTTGGTGCGGCCGTGCCGGATCGATTACACCGCTACGCGCAGTTACCGCACTTAGCAATCGATAAGAACGGCCGCGTCTGGGCGCTCTTTCAGATGCGCACCAGCGCCACGAATACGCGCCAGGATTTCTGGACTGCCGGCGGACTTTGGGATCTCTATACAACGACGCTGGATCGAGACGGGTGGCGGCCGGCGGCTATCGTCCCGCACTCTACCTCGCGCAATGAACAGGAGTTTCAAGCTATTGGCGGAACCGATCGTATCTGGATGACATGGACTAATGACGGCCGCGAACTGGCAGGCATAAGTGGCGGGTATAACGGCGCAACGATGGTTCACTACAACGTCTGGGCATCGTCTATACAAACGTCCGGTTCGCCGGGCGATATCCCACTGAACGCGTTCGTCGACGGCACTGCGGCGGGAAAGCCCGTGCATGCCAACGAAGCGCAGGATGTCGCCCGCATGCGCAGATACACGCTCAATCTGAATGGCTCTACTTACCGCATTTTCCGCGGCGATTTTCACCGTCACACCGACATCTCAGCCGACGGTTCGGGCGACGGATCGCTCGAAGACTACTACCGTTATATGATTGACGTCGCGGCTATGGACACCGGCATCGTTACCGATCACAATATGGGCGGCGATGTGGAGTATAACTGGTGGCGCACTGAGAAAAGCTACGATCTCTTTCACATCCGAGACCGTTACACGCCGCTATTCGGCTACGAACGCAGCGTTCCCTATCCGAACGGTCATCGTAACGTCGTGTTTCCGGAACGCGGGACGCGCACGCTGCCAATCGGCGCCGACGAAAATAGCGGCAAGTTGAATAGCGGACCGATTCTCTATCCGTATCTAAGACAGGCGCGCGGCATCTGCATGGAACATTCGCTCGCCACCGGACAAGGTACAGACTACCGCGATAATGATCCCGAGCTGGAGCCTCTTGTCGAGATCTACCAGGGCTATCACGCCGCTTATGAATACGAGGGAGCGCCCCGCGCCGAAACCGCGACCAATAACGTCGATATCCACGGCGGTTATCGCCCGGCGGGTTTCTGGTGGAATGCGCTCGCGCGCGGACTGAAGCTCGGCGTGCAAGCCAGTTCCGATCACATATCGACGCATACCAGCTACGCCATGATTTATACTCCGTCGAACGACCGCAAAGCGATTGTCGAGAGTATGCGTCAGCGTCATGCTTATGCCGCCACCGACAACATCCTGGTCGATTTCGAAGCGGAAGCTTCAGGCGGAGATCGCCATTTGATGGGCGACGCGTTTGTCGATCGAAACGGGCAGCCGAAGCTGATTGCGAAGATCGAAGGTACCGAGAGGATCAAACAGATCGACCTGATTCGCAACAACCAATTTGTCTACACGTCTTCTCCCGATAACAAGTCTGCGGACTTTACTTATACCGATCGAAGTCCAACGGCGGGCGAAAGCTATTACTATGTGCGCGTGATGCAGGTAGATGGAAACTTAGCCTGGTCCTCACCTATTTGGATCAAGAGGTGAACCTATGGGACTCACCACCCAATACCCGGTGTCAAAAGTCCGAAAAAACCGCTTGCTCACGCGCGCGGCTCAGTAGATTCATTGCGTTACGGAGCCGCGACGTGAGGGAGTCGCTTTTGACGCAGCCTGCTACGCCTCTTTAAGTAGCTCGGTCCGGTACTTGGGCGCAAGGGCTTTCACTTTCTCCAGGAACGCAGCCTGTTCCGTCGGGTCTAGCTTCGGCGGAGGTGTCGTACGCGTGGCGACCGGAACCCCAACCTCCAGGAAGAGGCCTTCCTGTCCCGAGGGAGAACAGATACAAAACATCCGCACCGGGTTAGCCGAGACGTTGTGAAACTGATGCGGCGCGTTGGCGGGAACGTTAATCGTGTCGCCGGCGCGCACGGTCGACTTCTTGCCGCGGAAGGTTGCTTCGATCTCGCCCTCGATCACGATAAAAGTCTCCTCGAAGTCGTGCCGGTGGGGCGGCGGTCCGCCTCCCGGCGGGATGTGCATATCAACGACGCAGAAGCGACCGGCAGTCTGTTCGCCCGTGACCGTAATTGTGTAGGTGTCCCCCACCAAGCCGATATGAGGGAGGTTGTCGGACCGCGCCAGCGTGAGGCTTCGCTCGGGGTTGTCAGGCGGGACCAGTGGCAAAGGAGTTGACATGGTGTTTTCTCTTTATACCGCTCAGTCTCTTGGTTCTTGCTAAACAACCGAAGGCATTCGGGTTTTCTCTGTAATACAATCGATCCATTTACGTCGACTGTTTTCGAATATCGTGCTTAATGGATGGAGGCCGAAGATGCCCGTTAGATATGCCGTTTACCTGTTCACAACCTTAGCCGTTATTCCGGCTGTGCCACTCGAAGCCGGCACCGCCTATGTGGCGGTTTGTTGCAACGCGAATTCGACGGTGTCGGTCATCGGCACGGCCAAGAACACGGTTGCCGGGAGTTTTACGGCGGGGCCGGGAAGTAACGCCGTCGCGCTTCCGAGCCCAGGTGTGGCCTGGGTTGCGAACTCCTCGAATAACACGATATCCATAATCAACCTGGCGAGCGGCGCCGTCGAAAAAACGATTCAGTTGAAGCTGCAGCCTTGGCTGATTGCGTCCAACCCGGATAGCAACCGCGTATATGTGGTCACGGGCAACTTTACTGGAAGTCTTTCGCACTTCTCCTCCACCCTGCTTGAATACAACGCGAAGACCTTCGGGCTCATCGGCGGCGCGGCCATCCCGAATGATGGATTAGTCAATCCCGGGCTCGCGATCTCGGCTGATAACAGCACAATCTACGCGACGTTCGATAGCCAGAGTATTATCGTTTTCCATGCCGCCTCGGGTACGGTAAGTTCGGTTTGGAAGACACGCCGCGCCCTGAGCAGCTCTCCGGCAATAGGGACACTGACACTCTCACCTGACGGCGCCACACTGTATACGGCCGGGCAGGCGCTAACCGCAATCGACACCGAAAGCGGGTCTGTACTCGGAAGCGTTACTCCGCCCGGACCGCCGAACACCTACTCATTTTCCGGAAGCGCGGTTACTTCCGATGGGAGCGTACTCTACGCCGCTTACTTCGGCCAGTTCCAGACCGGAGGGTTCGTGGCCTCAATCAACACTGAAGATTTCACGGTTACGGGCAGCACCCCGGTCGGCTCTAGTCCGGAAGAGCCCGTTTTGTCCAAAGATGGCTCCACCCTGTATGTTCCGGACACGCTCAACTCGCTTGTGTATGTAATGAGTACAGCGGGCTTGACCATCGAAAAGTCGATCGCGGTTGCGGGTCAGATTGCGGCGGTGACTCTGAATGCTTCGGGCACAGAGCTCTATGTGCCGAACTCTTCCACGGCAAGCGTGCTCGCGGTGGATACCTCCTCGTTTGCAGTCACCGCTTCGATCGGCGTCAGTGGCACGGGCGATCTGACCGTGGGACTTTTTGGGACCACACCTCCGAGTGCAACAGCGAGCGGGGAAGCTATCTTTACGGGCGGAATCCAGCCCAACGTCGTTACTGAAATAGATGGCAATACGAACAAGGTCGTTCGCCAATTTTCAGACAACGCGGGCTCTGAGTCCGAGAGCGGTCTCAACGCGGCGACTTTACTTGTGACGCCGAATGGCAAACAGGTGTACTTAGGCGTCAATAACTTCGTTGAAGAAGTGCCCGTCATCGAAACTGCGACCGGAACTGTGAGCGGCGTGAAATGTCCGGATTCCTGCGCTATCTTCGAGATGGTCGCGCTTCCCGACAGCAGTAGGGTCTACCTATCGGGAATAAAGCCCATTGGCGACGACGGCTCGCAGGCGATTTTCTGGGAAGTGGATACTGCCACGCTCACCGTGGTCGCCAGGGTAAGTCTCGCAACGGTAAGTGCAGTAGCGGCTTCACCTTCGGGGTCATTCCTTTATGTAGGGACCGCGTCGGGCATCGATGTACTGAATACAAGCCAAAACACCGTGACTGGTGTCGTACCTGTCAACGGTGCGGCAGCGATCGCATTCTCGCCGGATGGTTCGACGGCTTATGCAGCCGCCGGTTCCGAACTCTATGTAATCTATACATCGACGGGCACGGTTACTGCAAGTGTCGGGATCGGGAGCATTACTCCAATCGGCATTGCCGTATCGCCGGACGGCAGTCAGGCGTGGGTAACGCCGGCAAATAGCACGTCGGTGGTGATCGTCAATACGATAAGTCTTACGGTAAACACCGTTGATTTCGGCGTTACGGTTGCAGGCGTAGCGTTTTGAGCCCGCAGGAGGTCCAACTCGGAACACTCGTTCGTCGGACGAAGCAAACGTGATATCTTGTTCCCGTTTGAGGATCCTTGTGACGACCTTCCCAGTTTGTCTTTCATGCAGCCTCATCGGCGTGCTTCTCTCTACAGGAGCGCCGGCCCAGCCGCCCACATCCCCAAGCGATCGCGATCGGGCGGATGCTCTTCTGAAGCAGATGACAACCGAAGAGAAGATCGGCCAGTTGAACCAGCCGTTCTACTTCAAAGTTCCGGTCCCCGGCATGAAGGCCGACCCAGTGTCGTTTGACGACCGCGTGCGCCGCGGCGAGGTCGGGTCCTTTCTATTCGTTACCGACCCGAAAGAGATCAATCGGCTTCAAAAGATCGCGATGACGGAGCAGCGCTTACACATTCCGATCCTTTTCGGATTCGATGTGATTCACGGCTTCGATACCGAGTTTCCAGTGCCTCTCGCTATGGCCGCGTCCTGGGACCCGGCACTGGCCGAACAAGCCCAAGCGAGCGCTGCGGAGGAAGCCGCCCACGCCGGTGTGCGCTGGAGCTTTGCACCGATGTTGGATATTGCCAGAGACCCTCGCTGGGGACGCATTTCGGAGGGCGCCGGCGAGGACCCGTATCTCGGCGCTGCTATGGCGCGGGCTCAGGTCAGAGGCTTTCAGGGCACGCCGGATCACCCGCGGCCCTTCCTGGCGACTCTGAAGCATTTCGCCGGCTACGGAGCCGCGGAAGGCGGTCGGGACTATGACGCGGTGTACCTTCCGGAAGAGCGCATGGAGAATGTCTACCTTGCTCCGTTCCGCGCGGGAGTTGAAGCCGGCGCCGGAAGTGTGATGAGCGCTTACATGGACCTCAACAACGTTCCGGCGAGCGGAAACGTGCATCTCTTACAAGACCTCTTGCGGAAAGAGCTCGGGTTTAAAGGGTTTGTTGTAAGTGATGCCTTCGCGGTCGGAAGCCTGGTTACTCAAGGGTTCGCCAAAGATCGCGCGGATGCGGCACTCCGCGGGGCCACGGCGGGCGTGAACATGGATATGGGGAGCGCGACTTATCTGGAGCATTTGAAGTCCCTCATACAAAAGGGGCAGATCACTGCGTCGCAGCTGGATGATATGGTCCGCCCGATACTCGCCGCTAAGTATCACCTCGGTCTCTTTGAACACCCGTATGCTGACGCTACGGACCAAACCCACGCCGAGATGCTCGCGAAGCATCGACAAGCAGCGAGAACGGCGGCCGCGCGTGCTGCCGTGTTGCTGCGGAACGAAGGCGGCGTGCTGCCCCTTTCGAAGACTACCAGCCGGATCGCAGTTATCGGACCGCTGGGCAATAGCAAAGCGGACATGAACGGACCGTGGAGCTTGACGGCCAATGCGGAAGATAGTGTGTCGGTCTTCGATGGGATTCGCTCAAAGCTACCCAATGCCCAGGTGCAATTCGCCGAAGGCGTGCAGATCGTGAAAGAGTTCCCGTCTTCGTTTGACGGCTTTATCGGCCCTAAGTTAGAAACGCCCTGGAACTCCGAAGAGGCAGACCGGCAATTCAAGAGCGCGTTACAACTGGCCGGCAGCTCTGACGTAGTAATTATGACTCTGGGGGAGTTAAGTGGAATGGATTTTGAATACTCCTCACGTTCGTCGCTCAAACTTCCCGGAAAGCAACAGGAGCTTCTGGAGCAAGTCCAGGCGCTCGGTAAGCCTGTGGTGCTGCTACTCTTCAGCACCCGGCCGCTCGATCTCTCGTGGGCTTCCGAACATGTTCCGGCGATTATGGACTGTTACTTCGGCGGGACGGAAACGGGCAATGCCGTTGCCGATCTTCTCGTCGGCGATGCCGTGCCCGGCGGCAAGCTACCGGTCACGTGGCCCCGAAATGTGGGTCAGGTTCCTATCTATTACGCCCACACGACCTCGCACAAACCTTATGATTCCGCGGACTTCACCTCGCGCTACTGGGACGCTCCAACGGCCCCGCTTTATCCCTTTGGCTTCGGGTTGAGTTACTCGACGTTTTCGATTTCGGGCCTGAACCTGGACAAGAAGACCTCACCTTTGAATGGTTCGATTACAGCGACGGTAACTGTTGCGAACACCGGCGCGCAGACCGCGGACGAAGTCGTTCAACTGTATATCCACCAGCGCTACGGTTCGGCATCGAGACCCGTGCGTGAGCTGAAGGGATTCCGTCGCGTCACACTGCCGCCGGGCGCGAAACAAGAGATCCGTTTCACGATCGGCCGCCAAGAGCGAACTTACTGGAGCGCCGCGAAAAATGGCTGGGTTGTCGAACCTTCGGACTTCGATGTCTGGGTCGGGAACAGTTCAACCGCCGCGTTACATGACAGCTTTTCGGTAGTGCAGTGAGAACGCGCGGTTATAATGACCCCGTAAGCGGATCAACCGCTCCATGAGGCGACTATGTGCGATCAGGATCATTTCGAAAACGACCGTGAAGAATACGAAGCTCGTGGGCTGGTGACACGGAAGCAGTTCGGCGCCATGCTGGGCGCGGGCGTCGCCATGTTGCTGCCCAGGACGGCCAACGCCGCCTCCGTGGAAGAAATGGACGTGACCGTGACAACGCCGGACGGCGCTGCCGACTGCTATTTCGTGCATCCCGCGAACGGCCCGGCTCCGGGTGTACTTATCTGGCCCGATATCTTCGGGCTGCGTCCGGCGTTTCGCCAAATGGGCAAACGGCTCGCCGAATCCGGATACGCGGTGCTGGTGGTGAATCCGTTTTACCGTGTCAAGAAAGCCCCTACAGCCGATGCCGGCACGGCCACTTCGATCCAGGATCTAATGCCGCTTGCGCGCGCTCTAAACGAGACCACGCACATGACGGATGCCAAAGCGTTCGTCGGTTGGCTGGACGTCCAGAAGGCCGTTGCTGCGAATCGCAAGATCGGTACGCAGGGCTATTGCATGGGCGGCCCGATCGCGTTCCGAACGGCGGCTGCCGTTCCCGATCGCGTTGGAGCTGTCGCTTCATTTCACGGCGGCGGCCTTGTCACGGATGCACCGGATAGTCCGCATCTTCAGGCCGCGAAATCGAAGGCGCAATTCCTGGTAGCGATCGCGGAGAACGATGACAAGCGATCGCCAAACGATAAGACGGCCATGAAAGAGACTTTTGCGAAGGCAAACCTGCCTGCCGAGATCGAAGTGTATACAGGCACCGCGCACGGCTGGTGTCCGCCGGATTCCAAGGTCTACAACGAACCTCAGGCTGAAAAGGCCTGGGGCCGCCTGCTGGTACTGTACGGAAAAGCGCTAGCTTGAACGCGATGAACGGCTCAACCTGTAATCGAGACTGAACTGTGGCCGGCCTTATAAGGCAGCCTTGACAGCTCCGGTTGTCTCTTTTACGGCCAGCGCTTGTTTGGTGCGCTCCAAGCTAGCTCGCAAACTCTCAACCGGTACTCCGTGCAACACCGGCCCAAGGATCTTGCCCATAAGTGCGGGAATATCGCGCGTCAGCGTGATTGATTCGAATTCCGCATACACGCCGCCGTCGCGCTCCTCGAAGAACCAGTAGCCGTTCATGCGCCACAGCATGCCGCGGTCCTTACCGACCGGCAACTCATGCTCCCGCGGCGTCCCGGGATCGCTTACTTCCGCAATGCGCGTGCTATGCGAGCTGCAATAGGCCCGGGTGACATCCAACCGTTCGAAGTGAATCGTGTGATCCGTATTCAGCACATCCGTGATCATCATCTTGGATTTCATGATGCGCAAATACACGGTGAAATCGTCGCCGCTGTGACCCTTAATCCGAGAGTCCTTAATATCCGGGTAGATCGTCTTCTGACGGTTGTAATCCTGAACTGCAGATAGCACTTGATCGAGCGTCACACCCGGAAAAAACACATCGCCGATCCAATCGTGAATCAATCCGCCCTTTACCTTCGTCTCCCCGTTGCTCGGCCCAGGAACGATGGCCACTTGCCCGGTCTTCACGTCCTGCAGCAAATGCGGATTGTCATCGACCCGTATAAAAGGCGTGCTCTTGAAGCGATGAGCTTCGAAATTCGAGATGTACTGATCGAAAGCCGTTCGTGTTTCATCGGTCATTTCAACCGCTCGCGCGGCTGGTAAGAGAGTAGAGGCAAGGATTAAGACACAAGTAATACGCATAGTTTTAGATGGGACTCTCTTATGATGTCATAGGCGCTCAGATTACATGCACGTTAGCGGCCCAAGCGGCGCAGCGTGCAGACAGGTTCGAGCGTTACGGGTCCACTAACTGGAGGAGAGTAGTTTATCTTCGAAGCCGGTATTCAGGGGCTCGTTTTTCTGAGTTTTCAGATAAGTTTTGTAGGTTTCCGCCAGTCCTTCGTCGAACGGCGTCAGGTGAAGCTTGAGAACGCGCTTGACTTTGCCTACGGCTTCGGTAATCGGCGGCACGTCGAAGTAGTAGCCGAAGTACATCGGCTCACCCATCGGATTACCGCCGGCCTCGATGATGCGCTCGCGCGGGACGCGCACGATCTGCGGCGGCTTACCCGCCGCGCGCGCCAGCGCGTTGATTAGTTCGAGCTGCGTAACCGGGCGTTCGTTGCCGATGTTGAATGACTGGCCGACCGCGCCGGGATCGGACATGGAGCGAATCATCGCCGTCACCAAATCCTTTATGTAGGCGAACTGCATGAGGCGGCCGCCATCGCCGGGGAGGATTACCGGGCGTCCTGCGCGCATCCGGTCCCAGAAGAACTGCTCGCGGTAGAACGGGTTTTCGGGTCCGTAGATAAAGGGTGGCCGGAAGGTTACCACAGGCAGTCCGGTGCGCTGGTGCATGCGAAAGAGCATGCGCTCGGTGATCGCCTTATTGCGGACGTACGGATTGGGATGATCGTCGGGCGCGAGCGGATCGTCCTCGTAATGGTTCAGGCCATCGCCATAAGCCGCGACGCTGGACATAAATACGTAGCGGATGAGCCGCTCGCCCACCGCTTTCACGCAGCCTTCCACCTGCGGGGCGGTGGTGCCGCGCGTCCAGTCGTACGCGTTGTCGAAGATCACATCGAAGCGGCGGCCTTCGATGGCGGACCTGACCTGCTCCGGCTCGCAGCGGTCGGCAATCAGGTTGTCCACGCGCTTGCCGAAAGGATGGCTGGAGCCCCGATGCAGAATGGCGACCGAATGGCCGTCCTTCAGCAGTTCCGTCACAAGACGTTTGCCGATGAAGGACGTTCCGCCGATCACCAGAACGCGTTGCGGCGTCAGGCTTTCGCGCTTTGTTTCGTGCTTAGTCGTAGTATTCGAGGCCGAGATGCGTGATGAGTTGCTCACCTTTCATCCACCGCAACGTGTTCTTCAACTTCATCAACTGAATGAAAATATCATGCTCGGGGTAGAGACCCGGAGCGGTCATCGGAGCTTTGAAATAGAACGAGAGCCACTCCTGAACGCCGCGCATGCCGGCGCGCTGCGCGAGGTCCATAAAGAGCACCAGATCGAGCACCAGCGGGGCCGCGAGGATGGAATCGCGACAGAGAAAATCGATCTTGATCTGCATGGGATAGCCCATCCAGCCGAAGATATCGATGTTGTCCCAGCCTTCTTTGGCATCGCCTCGCGGGGGGTAGTAGTTGATGCGGACCTTGTGATAGACGTTGCCGTAAAGGTCGGGATAAAGATCGGGCTGCAGGATTTGTTCGAGGGCGCTGAGTTTCGATTCTTCTTTGCTCTTGAATGAGCCGGGATCGTCCAGAACTTCGCCGTCGCGGTTGCCGAGGATGTTGGTGGAGAACCAGCCATGCACGCCGAGCATGCGCGACTTCAGACCGGGCGCGATGAGCGTCTTCATGAACGTCTGGCCGGTCTTGAAATCCTTGCCGGCGATGGGCACTTCACGATCGCGCGCGAGTTCCATGAGGGCCGGCGAATCGACCGTCAGGTGCGGCGCGCCGTTGGCGTAAGGCACGCCGCTCATTAGCGCGGCGTACGCGTAGATCTGGCTGGGCGAAATTTCAGGGTCGTTCTTCTGCAAGCCGCATTCGAAGTCTTTGAGCGTGGCGTGAACGGCTTCGGGGCGATGGAAGACTTCGGTGGAACCGCACCAGATCATGGAAAGGCGATCGGATCCGGTGCGTTCCTTGAACTGCCGGATGTCGTCCATGAGCATCTCCGCATGATCGCGCTTCGATCCCGCCGGTTTCTTGTTGGGACCGTCGATACGTTTGACGTATTCGTGGTCGAAGACGGCGGACATCGGCTTGATCGCTTCCAGCGGCTCGCGCAATTGTTCGAGCATCGGCTTATCGAGCACGCCCGCGTTTAATGCCGCCTGATACGCATTGTCTTCGAAGATGTCCCAGCAACCGAAGCTGAGGCTGTCAAGCGGTGCGAGCGGGACAAGGTCACTGATCTTCGGGCTGTTGTTATCGGTGCGTTTGCCCAGCCGGACGGTGCCGAGCTGGGTCAGGGAGCCAACCGGGGCGGCCAATCCGCGGCGGACGGCCTCCACTCCGGCGATGAAAGTGGTCGTGACCGCGCCCATGCCGGGGATGAGAATCCCTAGTTTTCCGCCGGCTGGTTTGATGTTGGGGGTGGGGCGATCGGAAGTACTCTGTGGCGTACTGCTGGACAAGATTGAGATATCTCCTCGGAACGGGTGATTGCAGGTTCAACCACCCGGCCGCTTGCTCGTTCGGGTGAGCTAAGCCGTGTATTTTGAATCGACTTGCTATAATACCAAGTCGATGCGCGACCGCGCGACAGCCACGCTGACAACGATTTTGATCGATGACGAATCGCTGGCCCGCGAGGAATTGAAGTGGCTGCTGAACGACTTCCCCGAGATTGAGATCGTCGCGACGGCCGACAACGGTCCGCAAGGGATGGAACTGATCGAGGCCATTGAGCCGGACATCGTGTTCCTGGACGTGCAGATGCCAGGTCTGGATGGGATGAACGTGATCCGCCAGCTCCGGGCCAAGGGCGCGTTCCTGCCTTACTTTGTGTTCTCTACCGCATACGACCAATATGCGGTCGAGGCTTTTCGGCTGGAAGCGATGGATTACCTGCTGAAGCCGGTGGATAAGGAACGGCTGGCGGAAACGATCGAGCGGGCCAAGCGGAATCTCTCGCGGCGGGAACCGGAGCCTCCGGGCGTTCCCGTTGTTCTGGGCGAACCGAAGCCGCGCGCTTCGCAGCAGCACGCGAAGATCGTCGTGCGCAGCGGAAGCCGCCACTTCATCGTGGATGCGGAAGAGATTGTTTACGCCAAGATCAACGAAGGCGTCATCACGATTGTGGCGAAGCAGGTCGAGGGTATTTCGAGTTACCGCACCCTCGAAGACCTGCAGGCGAATCTGGATGCTGAACAATTCTGGCGCGTGCATCGGTCGTTCTTAGTAAACATCGACCGGATTCGCGAAGTGGTGCCGTGGTTCAAATCGAGTTACCAGATCCGTGTGGATGACAAGAAGGGCACCGAAATTCCGGTGAGCCGGGTGCAGACACGGCGGCTGCGGGAGCTCTTGAAACTGTAGGCGTCCGGTGCGCCGGTAGCGGAACATTATGGCGATAAGTGCGGAGTTACTTGAAATATTGGTGTGCCCGGCTTGCAAGTCGAAGCTGGAGCTAAAACCCGACGGGAGCGGTTTGCGCTGCGTTGAGTGCCACCGGTTATATCCGGTGCGGGATGACATTCCGCGCATGCTGATCGACGAAGCCGGCATTGATGAATAGCGCCGATGAGTAATGCCCGATGAGTAGCGTGCTTGACCGCGTGCCGCTCGGGTCGCGTGTGGCCGTGATCCGGCTGCGATCGATGGGCGATTCCATCCTGGCGACGCCCGCGCTTCATTTGCTGAAACAGGCGCGGCCGGATTTGCAGATCGGCTTGGTTTCGGAAGAACGCTTCGCCCCGGTGTATGCGGGCAACCCGGACGTGAGCGCGGTTCTTGCGCCGGGCGCTCGGGAGTTGCGCCGGTTTAGGCCTGCGCTGTGTCTAAACCTGCATGGCGGCACGCGAAGCGCTCGCTTGACGCTGGCATCCGGAGCGCGGTGGCGGGCGGGTTTCGGGCATTACCGGTTCCAGGCGATCTATAACGTGCGGATCCCGCGGGCGCAGCAGATTCTGGGCGTCGAGCGGACGGTTCACACGGCCGAGCACGCGGCATCGGCGATGTTTCATCTCGGCGTGCCGCAACAGGAGATTCCGCGGGCTCGGCTCTTTGTGAGCGCTGCGTCGCCGTTGCCGCTGCACGAGCCCTACGCGGTCATTCATGCATCGGCATCGGCTCCCGAGAAGACGTGGCCCGCGCCATCCTTCATGAATGTGGCCCAGCATTTGAAACGGGAGTTGGGGCTGCAGCCCGTGTTTGTGGCGGGTCCGGGCGAAGATGTGTCGCCGTTTCAGCGCTGGCCGGCGGTCGCGGGCGCTTCGCTCGAGAGCTTGAAAGCGCTGATCGCCGGCGCTTCGCTGTTCGTGGGTAACGATTCCGGGCCGGCGCATATGGCCGCGGCCTTCGGGGTTCCCTTGGTCGTCCTCTTCGGGCCTTCGGATGCGACGGTATGGGCGCCTTGGAAGTGCGAGGCGCAGGTGTTCAAAGCGAACGGCCCGATCCACAGCATCTCCGACCAGGAAGTGATGCGGGCACTCGATCGCATGCGGGTACATGCTTGAGGTTTGACCCATGAAGGACTGGCTGCGGCTTCTGAAGTACGCGCGGCGCTACCTGCCGCAACTGATCCTGTCCGTCATCCTGATGGCGCTGGTGGGCGCGGCGCACGCATCCATGGCGCTGCTGATTCAGCCGGTTATCGACCGCGTGCTTTCCCCCGGCCACACGCATGCCCCCGTCTATCTCTACGACAATCCGTTCACCCGCAAGCCGGTGTATCTGGATGCGCTGCTGCCCGGTGTTCACGATGTCTGGACCGTGGTTTCGATCGCCATTTTGGTCGTGTTTGCGGCCAAGGGAGTCTTCGATTACGTCGCGAATTACCTGGTGAGCTACGCGGGATTTTCGGCGATCACGAACTTGCGCGCGGAAGCTTTCCAGAAGGTCGTGCGGCAGAGCGCGAGCTTCTACGAAACGCATTCGACCGGGCGCGTGATGAGCTCGATCATGAGCGACATCGAGAAAGTGCAGACCGCGATTTCAAGCGTGCTGGCCGATTCCATGCGGCAACTCTTCGTTGTCGCCGGATTGCTCTTCGTCGTGCTGCATCGCGATTGGCGGCTGGCGCTGGTCAGCTTGACGGTGCTGCCGTTCGTGCTCTATCCAACGGTGCGCATCGGCCGCCGCATCCGCCGAACCAGCCGCAACACGCAGGATGCCGCGGGCGAGATCAATCAGATCTTGCAGGAAGCCATTACCGGGCAGGAAGTGGTGAAGGCGTTCGGCGCCGAGAAATATGAGGTGCGGCGGTTTCAGGCCGCGAGCGAATGGCTGCTGAAAGGGAATCTGCGCTACGTGCTGCAGCAGGCGATCGCATCGCCGCTGATTGAATTCTTCGCGGCCGTGACGATTGTTGCGCTGCTCGGTTACGCGCGCACGCAGATTCAAAGCGGCGCGCTGACGGCCGGACAATTCACGAGTTTCGTGATTGCGCTCCTGATGCTGTACGAGCCGGTGAAACGGCTGACCAACATCCACAACATGTTCGAGCAGGCGATGGGCGCGGCGCAGCGCGTGTTTGAATATCTGGACGAGCCGGAAGAGATCCGCACATTGCCCGGCGCGCGCATTTTGCCGGGTCTGCGCCATGGTATCCGGTTCGAACGAGTTCGTTTCGCATATCCGAACGCTCCCGATACACCGGCGCTTCTCGACATCAATCTGGAAGTGGCTTCAGGTCAAGTGGTGGCACTGGTCGGGCCGAGCGGCGCGGGCAAATCGACACTCGCGCGGCTGGTGGCGCGCTTTCATGATCCGGGCGCGGGCGCGGTGCTGATCGATGGCGCGGATCTGCGGAGTTTCACGCTCGATTCGCTGCGCGCGCATATCGGCCTCGTCGCGCAGGATACCTTTCTGTTCAACGACACGGTCGCGAACAATATCGCTTATGGGAACCAGGCGTTCAATCGCGAAAAAGTGCGCGAAGCCGCACGGGTCGCGCTGGCGGACGAGTTCATCGAGCGCATGCCGCACGGCTACGACACGGTGATCGGCGAGCGCGGAGTCAAGCTGAGCGGCGGGCAGCGGCAGCGTCTGGCAATCGCCCGGGCGCTGTTCAAGAACGCGCCCATCCTGATTCTGGATGAGGCGACTTCGCATCTGGATGCCGAATCGGAGATGCTGGTGCAGCGGGCGCTCGGCAATCTGATGGTCGGGCGCACCGTGATCGTGATCGCGCATCGTATCTCGACCATCCGGAGGGCGGATAAAATCGCGGTGCTGGAGCGCGGGCGCATCACGGAAGAAGGCACGCACGAGGAGTTGCTGCGGCTCAACGGCACGTATCAGCGGCTGCACGAGTTGCAGTTCCTGGAACCGGTCGGGATCGAATTGTGACTATGAGAGCCCGGAGCATGACCGGCTTCGCGCGAGCACGCCGCAGCGCGGGCGCGGTGGATGTCGAAATCAATCTGAAAAGCGTGAACCACCGCGGGCTCGATCTGCATTTTCATATGCCTTCGGCGCTGGATCCTTTCGAACCGACGGCACGCGCGGCGTTGAAGCAGTGTCTGGAGCGCGGACATGTGCAAGTCAACGTGCTGGTTGACCGAGGTGCCGAGCGCGGCGCAAACGGGACAGCCGGGTCCGTAAACATCGGGCTGCTGGAACGCTGGGCCGATGCGTTTCGCGAAGTGGCGCGCGTGCTTGGATCGTCAGAGCAGCCGGGTCCCGAAGCGGCGCTGCGCGTTCCCGGAATCCTTGAGACCGACGGCCGTATCGAGTGGACACCGGAACTCGAATCGGCGTTGAACGAATGTCTTGCCGAAGCGTTGAATGAACTGCAGGCGTTCCGGGCCCGAGAAGGCGCGGTGCTCGCGGTGGAAATCGCGGGCCGCGCGCGCGCAGTCGAGGACCTGGCCGAACGCATGAGCGGCTTGCGCGAGAACGCTGCGGCAGCGTTTCAACAAAGGCTGACGGCGCGGTTGAACGAGTTACTGCGCGGGACCGCCGTCGAGCCGCAGCGCCTCATACAGGAAGCGGCGATTCTGGCCGACAGGAGCGACATCAGCGAAGAATTGATTCGCCTGAAAACGCACGCCGCGCAGGTGCTCGAAGTCCTGCACGGCGAAGGTGGGATCGGGAAAAAGCTCGATTTTCTGCTGCAGGAGATGAACCGCGAAAGCAACACGATCCTGTCGAAAACGGGTGGACTCGGCGATCAGGGGCTCAAGTTGACCGACCTGGGACTTGCCGCCAAGGCGGAGATCGATAAAATGCGCGAACAGTCGCTAAATCTGGAGTGATGGGAACACCGGTCGTATTCATCATCTCGGCGCCGTCCGGGTCAGGTAAATCGACGCTTGTCGCCCGGCTGCTTCGGGATGTGCCGCGTCTCACGTTCTCCGTTTCCTACACGACGCGCCGGCCGCGCGGGGCGGAACAGAATGGCGAAGACTACGTTTTCACGACCCGCGAGGACTTTGAAGCGCGCATCGCGAATGACGAATTCCTGGAGTATGCGGACGTATTCGGCAACTACTACGGAACGCATTACGGGGTGCTGAGCGCGGCCGAGGTGAAGGGCTGCGATCTGGTGCTCGACATCGACGTTCAAGGTGCGGCACAATTAAAGAGGAAGGTCCCCGGCGCCGTTTCGATTTTCATCCTGCCGCCCTCGCGGAAAGTGTTGGAAGCGCGGCTGCGTTCCCGGAGCGAGGATTCGGACGCGGTGATCGAGCGCCGGTTGCACGATGCCGCGCGCGAAATCGAGAACTATCGCGCTTACGACTACGTGCTGATCAACGACAATCTCGAGGAGTCGTCGTTGACACTCATCGGAATTGTCCGGGCGGAACGGGTGCGACGGGCGCGGGTGGAAGAGCAAATCCAGCCGATCCTTGAAACCTTCCAGGACGGTTTGCAACATGCCGCTTTACAGGAAGATAGGAGTTAGGTAAGTCGAATGAGTGAATTTAGAAGCAATTCCCACTGCACGCTGCCCGATGACGCGGAGCAAAGCACGTATCGATACATCATTGTCGCGGCCAAACGGGCGCGGCAGCTTCAGGGCGGGTCGCGTCCACTGCTGCCGACGACGGCTAAGAAGGCTACCGTGATCGCGACGGAAGAAGCGCGGCGCGGACTGGTCAAATACTACGTGCCGGGCCAAACCGACGAGCCGGTGGAAGAGGAAGCAACGGCTGAGGAATCGCCGAGCTAGATGCGGATCGCGCTGGGGGTGAGCGGCGGCATCGCGGCTTATAAAGCCGCGGAACTCGCGCGTCTGCTGATTCAGCGCGGGCATGAGGTGCAGGCCATTCTGACGGACGCGGCGCAGCAATTCATTACGCCGTTAACCTTCGCCACGCTGACCGGACGCAAGCCGATTACCTCGCTATTCTCCGACGGCAGCGCGGAATCCACGCTCGCGAGTTCCGTCGAGCATATCGGCGTGGCGCAGGAGAACGATCTGCTGGTGGTCGCGCCTGCGACCGCGAATGTGCTGGCGCAGTTCGCGCATGGCTTCGCCGGCGATTTTCTGAGCACGATGTATCTGGCGTTCACCGGACCGGTGGTGTTGGCGCCCGCGATGAACGCCAACATGTGGGGACATCCGGCCACGCGCTCAAATCTGGAAGTACTGCGCGGACGCGGGCACGTGATCGTGAGTCCGGGTGATGGTTTCCTGGCTTGCGGTGTGATCGGTCCGGGGCGGCTGGCCGAGCCGGTGGAAATTGCGGATGCGGTGGACCGCGCGTGTAAGCCGCAGGTGGTTCACGACCTCGTCGGCGAAACCGTGTTAATCACGGCAGGTCCTACGCAGGAGCCGATTGATCCGGTTCGATTTCTATCCAACCGTTCGAGCGGCAAGATGGGTTTCGCGCTGGCTGAAGCCGCGGCCGCGCGTGGCGCGCATGTCATTTTGATTAGCGGTCCGGTGGATCTGCATACGCCGTCCGGAGTCGAGCGCGTCGATGTGAAGACCGCGGAGGAGATGCGCAATGCGGTGTTCGCGCATCTGGACGGCGTGTCGATCGTGATCAAGTGCGCGGCGGTGGCTGACTTCCGGGTAGCCAGCGTGCCCCAGCACAAGATCAAGAAAACGATGGCGCGATTCTCGGTGGAGTTGGACCCGACCCCGGACATCCTGGCGGAGTTGGGCCGCAAGAAGGGCGATCGCTTGCTGATCGGGTTTGCCGCTGAGACCGAGAATCTGGTTCAGGAAGCGAAGCGCAAGCTGGAAGCGAAGAATTGCGACATGATCGTCGGCAACTTAGTGGGCCAGTCGGATACGGGCTTCGAGAGCGACGACAACCAGGTCATTCTGGTGACCCGCTCCGGCACGACGGAACTGCCGCGCGCGCCCAAGCGCGTGATTGCGGATCAGATCTTCAACGAGAGCATGAAGCTGCGTTTGCTGGCGACGGCGCCTTATGCGCACTGAAGATATTCGGCGGCAACTTGAGTTCTATCGCGATCTCGGCGTGAAGGAGATCTATCG
>NZ_CAJCHS010000048.1 GCF_903970205.1 Nevskia soli
GATTAACAACGTGACTGTACCGGTACCTTACGCGGGGGCTGCTCCGGGGGAGATCGGCGAGGATCAGGTCAACGCCGGCCCGCTGCCGGCGTCGTTGGCGGGATCGGGGAATGTGAACCTTGTGTTGACGGCGGATGGACAGGCCGCTGCGACGGTAAACCTGAGTTTTCAGTAAGTCGGTTTGAGTTTCAGATTTGCCAATCAAGACACCGCTTGCCTAAGCGCGCGGCTCGTAGACTCACTACGTTACCGAGCCGCGACGGCAACGGAGCGGCTACAACCACGGACTGCTAGCAATCATTAAGTCTCAAGACACCGCTTGCCTAAGCGCGCGGCTCGTAGACCCACTACGTTACCGAGCCGCGACGGTGACGGAGCGGTTACAACCACGGGCTGCTAGCACTCACTTCGAGGATGGCATAATATCGGCACGACGGAGAAGCGAAACGGAGAAGGTAAGAATGCTGCGATCAAAGACTCTCGACATGATTTTAATGGCCGCTACTCTGGCGATTGCTCTCTGCGGCCCGATCGGAGTTGTGGCTCAACCGGCGCCGGCGCGGTCTTTGCTGGCGCTCTCGAAGCGCAACCATACGCTGGCTATCGTAGACCCGAATACGCTGCGGGTCATCGCCAGCGCCCCCGTTGGTCCCGACCCGCATGAGGTGATCGCGTCATCCGACGGCAAGACGGCTTATGTTTCGATCTATGGCGGCGGCCGCTACCATGCTCTTTCGGTTATCGACCTAATCGCACATAAAGCGCTACCCGATATAGATACGGGAGCGTTAAACGGTCCTCATGGGTTGGCGTTTGTTGGGGGCAAGGTCTGGTTCACGGCCGAAGGGGCCAAGGCTATCGCGAGCTATGACCCGCTATCCAAAAAGATCGATTGGATCATGGGCACGGGCCAGAACCGGACGCACATGCTCTATGTCACTCCGGATCAGAAGCAGATTTACACCACTAACGTTAGCTCCGCGACCGTCAGCATTCTGGAGAAGGTTACGCTGCCGCCGATGGGACCTCCGCCGGGAATGAAGCCGCCGGCTGGAGCGATGCCCCCTCCGCCTCCGCCGGGCGGCAATCAACCACGCATGGATTGGACCGAGACTGTGATTCCGGTTGGCCAAGGCGACGAAGGTTTCGACGTATCGCCGGATGGACGCGAGTTATGGACAGCGAATGCGCAGGACGGTACTCTATCGGTGGTTGACTTAGGGACTCGGACTGTCGTGGCAACGCTGGACGCGAAGACTACGGGCGCGAACCGGCTGAAGTTTACTCCGGACGGGAAGCTGGTGCTGATTTCACGCCTCGGCGACGGCGGTCTCGTTGTCTTCGATGCCGTGGCGCGCAAACAAGTGAAGCGCGTGCCGATCGGACACGGTGCGGCGGGCATTCTAATGGACCCGGATGGGAATCGAGCCTTTATTTCTTGCGGGCCCGATAACTATGTCGCCGTTGTGGACCTGAAGAGGTTAGAGGTTACCGGCCACATTGATGTAGGCGGCGAGCCTGACGGTTTGGCGTGGGCGATCCGGCCATGAAACTCTTTGAATAGGTTTGCGCGCCCTGCGCGGCCCCTGTAGCGAGATGCTGCTGCAGTCTGCGAAAACGTCGGTCCCAGCGAGTATAAGAAGTTCGAGGCACTCAGCAGGTTACTAATCGCGGTACTCTCGAATCCCACGGCGGCATTAAGCCCGCCGGAACGAAGGGAGGCTCAACCCTAGATGTACAGCACGGCACTAAAAGCCCGGGTCGAACGATGAGTATAGGACGCAAAGGCCGGTAACCATGGTGCAGACGCTTGTTGCGTCATCGCTTCAGATAGCCGCCTATTTCAATCAATAGGTTCGTGAGCACCGATAAGCGCATCACCTTCGCGTGCGACCCAGACGTACATCGTCGGTAGCAGGAAGATGCCGAGCAGTAATGCCGCAATCAGTCCGCCGACAATGACGATCGCGAAAGGGCGCTGCGAGTCTGAACCAATGCCGTGCGATAAGGCCGCGGGGAGAAGACCGATGCTGGCGACGAGAGCCGTCATCATAATCGGACGAAGACGCTGGACGGAACCTTCAAGCGCGGCATCCAGGATATTCAGACCGCGGGAGCGAAGTTGGTTGATGTATTCGAGCATAATGACGCCGGTTTGGACCGACACGCCGAACAACGCGAGGAAACCGACGCCGGAGGAGACGCTGAAGTGAGTCCCGGTAAAGAGTAAGGCGAGCAGTCCACCAATAGGCGCCATGGCCACGTTGAAGAGAATCAATAGTGACCATTTGAAGGAATGGAACATTGTGTACAAGATGAAGAAGATGACAAGGATCGTCAGCGGAAGTACAATCATCAGCCGGCGGGATGAGCGCTTCTGGCTCGCATATTCGCCGGCCCACTCTAAGTGATAACCGACCGGCAGTTTGACCTGAGTTTCTACTTTGTGCATCGCCTCTTCCACGGTACTTCCCAGGTCGCGCGTCGGAACACTGTACTTGATCGCGACATAACGTGAGTTGTTTTCACGCGGAATTTGAGACGCGCCGTCAAGCACCTTTAAGTTGCATAGCTGGGCAAGAGACACACGCTCACCGGTGGGAGCGAGCAGCCTGACATCTTCGATCGCCTCCCTGGTATCGCGATAGGGACGCGCATAACGTGCGACTAAGTCGTAGCGCTCTTCACCCTGAAGGACCTGTCCCACCGCTTTCCCGCCGACAGCAGTTTCAATCGCATCCTGGACGTCAGAAACATTGATGCCGTACCGCGCGGCCTTCTTGCGATCGACTACGAACTCAAGGTTAGGTTGGCCGATGGTCCGGAAGAGACCCAGGTCGGTTATGCCGTTAACCGTGCGCATCACGCTTACGATCTGGTCGCCGACATGTTCAAGCGTGCGGAGATCGTCGCCGTATATCTTGATGGCAAGCTGTCCCTTGACCCCACTTACCGCCTCCTCCATATTGTCGGAAATGGGCTGCGAGAAATTCCAGATTGCGCCCGGCGTCTTTTCGAGCTCGCGGTCCATCGCGGAGATAAGTTCTTCTTTGTTTTGATGAAACACGGGACGCCACTGATCTTTCGGCTTGAGATCGACAAAGTACTCCGTGTTGAAGAAACCGGCGGTATCGGTCCCATCGTCAGGCCGGCCGATTTGAGAAACCACTTGAGTCACTTCCGGGAACGAGGCGAACGTGACACGCGCATGATTCATCACGTCGGTTCCTTCCGTGGGTCCGGTGGAGGGGGCGAGAGTACCGCGCGCCCAGATTGCGCCTTCATCCAAATGAGGCAGGAACTCAGAACCGATAATGCCGCTCCCGAGCAGATAGGCGGAGAGGGCGAGTACGCCCAAGGCGAAAGTCAAGGTGACCCAGCGAAATCGTATCGCCTGGACGACACTGGATGAGTATGCGCGCGTAAACAACTTCATCAGCGGGTTTTCCCACTCGCGAATCTCCTTCCGGAACAGGAAGCTAGAGAGAACGGGAGCGATGAACATGGAGTAAATGAGCGCCCCGAGCAGGGCAAAAGCAACCGTCCAGGCCATTGGCTTGAATAGCCGGCCCTCTACACGCTGCAAGGTGAAGATAGGCACGTAGGCGGTAATGATGATGCCGATGGAGTAAAAGACGGGGCGCTGTACTTCGTGCGCGGCTTCGCGAATGCGGTCAAGCAGCTTGACATTCTTTCCATCGCGGTGCGCCAGATAGCGGACGATATTCTCGACAATGACAACGGCTCCCTCCACGACCATTCCAAAGTCGAGCGCGCCCAGCGAGAGTAGGTTCGCAGGGATGCCTGCAAGATCCAGGCAGATTGCCGCAAAGAGCAGGGAGAAGGGAATGGTTAGCGCAACAATAAAAGCGCCGCGGGCGTTGCCTAGGAATAAGAACAAAATGACCGCGACCAGAATGATGCCCTCAGTAAGGTTATGGAGGACCGTGTGGGTGGTGTAGTGCAGAAGGTTGCTGCGATCGAGGAAAGGGACGATCTTCACGCCGGGGGGAAGGATGTGTTCGTTGAGTTCCTTGACTTTGGCATGGATGGCGTCGAGGGTGGAGTCGGAGTCCGCGCCTTTGCGCAGCAGAACAATGCCTTCCACGACATCGTCTCTGTCGACGATCTTGCCATCGACACGATGAATAGCTTTGCCAATGCGGCCAAGCCGGATCTTGGGACCTTGCACGGTCGTGGCGACGTCGCCCACACGGATCGGAGTGCCGTGCTGGGTGGTGATCACGGTGTTCCTAATGTCGTCCGTATTATCGATGAGGCCGAGGGCGCGCACATTGATCTGCTGCGAACCTTCTTCGATGAAACTACCTCCGGCGTTGACATTGTTATTCGATAGCTGCTGCTCGATTTGGGCTAGAGTCAACCCGTAAGCTATGAGTTTGTTTGGGTCGAGACGAACCTGATACTCGCGAGTGATGCCTCCAAAGCTCGATACGTCGACCACGTTCGGAACGGATTTCAGCTGTTTTTCGAGAACCCAATCCTCCATGGATTTCAGGTCCATCAGGTCGTACCGGGGATTGGAACTCCGCAGGGTGTACCAGTAGATTTGCCCGACCGGGCTCCAGTCCGTGCCCATTTGCGGCTGGAGGTTTTCGGGAAGGTTTACCTGCGAAAGACGCTCCAGGACCTTCTGGCGATTCCAGTCATTCTGCGATTTGTCATCGAAGATTAGGGTTACGGAAGAAAGACCGAAGACCGAGATGGACCGCAGATTATCGAGGTGCGAGATACCGTTCATCACGATTTCGATTGGAATCGTGACCTGCTGCTCGACTTCTTCGGCGGCGCGGCCCGGCCACTGGGTGATGATGTTGACGTAATTATTGGCTACGTCGGGGTAAGCCTCGATGGGGAGATTGTGGAACGAGATCGCACCCCAGATAAGTAATAGAATCGCAATAGCAAGAACGATGATGCGATTGTCAAGAGCAAAATCAATAGCTGCGCGGATCATTCAAAACGAATCTTTATTCTGACACGCGCGCTTCGGACACGCTCGCGGAGAGCGGCCGTTCTCCGTAAGCGCAATGAACTGCCGGCCTTCCGCGGCCGGCGGCGCCGGAACTCACTTCCGGGATCTGAAGGGTTGGCCGCGCTCACGGATGGCGGCCAGCCGGCGGCGTACAGACGCCACTCCCGCGAATGCCTGAGAGCCTGGGGCCCGCCGGAATTGGGGGCTCAGCCCTTCGCGAACCTTGCATCTAGTCTGTTATTGAAGTGGAATCAAGACCTGAATAACTCCAGTTCCTCCAGCCAATGGTTCGAGACCCTTGCCAATTACAGCCCCCAACATCCGCTGCCGGCTGTTCCCTTTCCTGGCGTAAACGGGACGGGAAGACGTCACCAGAAGATCGCTTCGTTAACCTTTTCAAGCAGTGGCCACCGACTCAATCTCCTGTTAGCCGGCGACTTCAATGCCGATGGGAAAACAGATCTCGTGACCGACCTTCAAGACGGTTACCCGTACGTACTGCTGAGCAATGGTGATGGCACGTTTGCGCGATATCGTTTCTGAGATATTCTGATCGCTTAACTGGAATTCAACAAATGAAAAGCGCCGCCCACTTATTCTTCTTCTGGATCGCGGCGTCCGTGCCGCTCGGCTCCCAGCCATCTCAGGCAGACACCGCGCGCCCGGTTCCCTTGCAACCCATGGCGCAGCAGGCGCGGCAGTTAGTGGAGGCTCTCAACTATCTGGGCCAGCCCCTGAGCGCTTCGGAACAAAAAGCCATCAATGCCGCGATCGCCCTGCCGGACGAGAACGCCGCGGTGGAAGCTCTCGAAAGGATCTTCGACACCCACGTTTTGGTGAACGTTGATATTAGTCCCGAAAGCCGTGTGAAGG
>NZ_CAJCHS010000049.1 GCF_903970205.1 Nevskia soli
CGCTTCAAGCCCGATTCGCTCGAATACAAAGTGATCAGCCAGTGGATCGCACAGGGCGCGCCTCGCTCTCCGGAGAACGACCCCGCCTTTATCGGACTTGAAGTCTATCCCGCCTCAGCCACGCTGCTGCCCGCCGCTGAACAGCAGCTGGTAGTTCGCGCGAAGTACTCGGACGGCAATGTTCGCGACGTCACGCACTGGGTTAAGTACTCATCCTCCGATGAAGGCGTTGCTTCGGTAGATGACAACGGCCACGTCAAGATGAACGGACCCGGAGAAGCGGCCATCACTCTCTGGTATCAAAGCCGCGTACTCTATTCGCGGCTGAATGTTCCTTACGATAGCCACATCGATCCAACCATCTACTCTAAGTTTGATCGCCACAACTACATCGACGATTTCGTCCTGGCCAAGTTACAAGCCCTGAACATCGCGCCTTCCAAAACGGCGGATGACGCCACGTTCCTGCGCCGGGCCTATCTCGATGCGGCTGGAATCCTGCCTACCTCCGAAGAAGTCGAGACTTTTCTCGCGGATACTTCCCCCGACAAACGCGCCAAAGTCATCGATTCGCTGATGGCACGCGATGAATTCGTCGATTATTGGACTTATAAGTGGTCCGACCTCCTGTTAGTCAGCACGCGCAAGCTAGCCCCCAACGCCGCGCGCTCTTACTACAACTGGATTCACGACAGCGTGAAGGCCGATAAGCCCTGGAACCGCATGGTGAATGAAATCTTCACCGGAACCGGCGATACTCTCGAAAACGGCGCGCTGAATTACTTTGTCCTCCACAAAGACCCGATCGATCTAACCGAGAACGCGACCCTCGCGTTCATGGGCCAGCGCCTCACTTGCGCCCGCTGCCACAACCATCCGCTCGAAAAGTGGACCCAGAATCAGTATTACGAGCTGGCCAATCTCTTCTCGCGCGTTGGCTTGAAGGATGGCGCGCAATCGGGCGATGTCGTCGTTTTCGCCAAGACTTCCGGTGAAATCAATCACCCGCGCCTGTTCAAGCCGCTCCCGCCCACTCCGCTCGATGGCACGCCGTTGTCGCTGACCTCTACCGAAGATCGCCGCCTCGCGTTCGCTAAGTGGCTGACTTCGCCGGATAACCATATGTTCTCCCGAGCTATCATCAACCGCGTCTGGGCCAACTTCATGGGTCGCGGTTTGGTCGATCCGGTAGATGATCTGCGCGCCACCAATCCGGCTTCGAACGAAGAACTCTTCGCCGCGCTCGATAAAGACTTCGTCGCGAACGGATACGACATCGACCGCCTGATTAAGACGATCATGAATTCCGCGACCTACCAGCTCTCGGCGGAATCCAACTCCACCAATTCCTTCGATAACAAATACTATTCGAAGTACATCGTTAAGCGGCTGCCGGCTGAGGTCTTACTAGACGCGATGTCGCAGGTAACCAACGTCCCGACTAAGTTCGACGGTTACGCACTCGGTCTTCGCGCGGACCAACTTCCGGATGTGCGCGTAAAATCCGAGTTCCTCACATCGTTCGGACGTCCCCCTCGTATCCTGTGCGATGCCGCCGAGCGCTCGCAAGCGCCCAGCGTAGCCCAGGCGCTCCACGTAATCAACGGCGATACGCTAAACCAAAAACTGAGCGCGCCCGAGGGCTTCGCGGCCTTGGCGGTCAAGCTGGGGCTTTCCGATTCGCGTCTCCTCGATATCGTCTTCCTGTCTGCCTATAGCCGCTATCCAACCGACACCGAAGAGCATGAACTACTCGCGGCCCTGGCCTCGGCGCGCGACAAGACCGGACCACCCGACCGCCAGGCTGACACCCGCCGTAAAGCCGTCGAGGACATGATGTGGGCTTTGCTTTCCAGCAAGGAGTTCCTCTTTAATTACTGACATGAAACCGCTCCTCGTCTTAAGTACATGCGCCATTCTTTCAGCCGCCGTTCCCGTCCCGAACATCACGCCAACGCACCCCGTCAAAGCCCAGATTAGTGCAGTGGCTTGGAGTCCGGATGGCAAGTTACTCGCGCTCGGCACTTACCAGGAAGTGCGCTTAGTTGACCCAGCCACCAGCAGGGTCACGGTAGTCCTCAAAGGCCCGGTCGAACAGGTACGCAGTGTTGCCTTCTCGCCGGATGGGAAGCGTATCGCCGCTGCGGGCGGTCTCCCCGCGCGTTCCGGTGAAGTCAAAGTGTTCGACCTCGAATCGCAGAAAGAGCTGTTCACCATCAAGGGCCACAGCGATTGTATCTACTCGGTCGCCTACTCGCCCGACGGCAAAACCATCGCCACGGCCAGTTACGATAAGTTGATTTATCTCTGGGATGCGGACACGGGCAAACAAATTCGTCGACTCAAAGACCACATCGACGCGATCTACTCCATCGCCTTCACGCCCGATGGCAAACGGTTAGTCAGCGCGTCAGCCGATCGCGGCGTAAAGATATGGGACCTCGCCACCGGAGAGCGTATCTATACTCTCAGCGATGCGGCCGACGGTTTGAACACGATTGCTGTCTCACCGGACGGTAAGTATGTTGCTGCCGGAGGTTATGACAAGACGATCCGCATCTGGAAGATGGGCGAGAAGAGCGCAACCCTCGAACATTCCCTGATCGCTCACGAAGATGCCATCCTCTCGCTCACTTTCTCGCCGGATGGAAAAACCCTGCTCTCCAGCGCCGCCGACCGCACGCTCAGGACATTCGATGCGGCCACCCTCAACGAAACGTACACCTTTCCCGCGCAGCCCGATTGGGGCCTGGCGGTTGCTTACTCGCCGGACGGAAAACACATTGCAGTCGGGCGTTTCGACGGCTCTTTCGTAATCCTCGAACCCACGAAAGGAACGAAGCTCTAATGCGTCTCGGATGGCTATTGCTACTTGCCGTAACCGGCTTCGCGGCCGAGGACTCCCCGTCCGGCACGCGCATGACCCCGCCTACCCTGCGCGAAATTTCCCCACTGGGCATACCCCGCGGCGGCACTTTCGAACTAACCGTCAACGGCTATAACTTAGCCAAAGCTTCCGCCATCTACTTCAGCGATCCTTCTGTAACCGCCGCTATTACCCGCATCCGCGACCTGACGGACCAGGACGATGTGCGTCTGGGCGGCAACGGCACCCCCCTCACCATCGATCTCGGACCCCTTCCCGTCCGCAGCGAAATCACCGCGGATATCCAGGTAGCAGCCAACGCCCCGCTGGGCCCCGTTCGCTTCCGCGTTCTTACTCCGCTCGGCCTGTCCCCGCAAGGCACCGTTGATATCGAGCCCTATTGGGGAGAGGCCGGCGACAAAGAACCGAACGACACAATAACCGACGCAACCGTGGCCGGCCTGCCCGCCATCCTCGTAGGCACAATCTCCAAACCAGGCGATGTTGACTACTACAAGATCGAAGTAAAAGACGGTGAGCAGCTCGTTTTCGAGGACGATGGCCGCATGCTTGGTTCCTCACTGCAGAACGTCATGGCCATCGAAGATGCGAAAGGCGACACGATCACCCGGCACCGCGATGACGGAACGCCAGGCTCCAATACCTTCGCCCATAAGTTCGATAAAGCCGGCACTTACTATGTCCGCATCTCTGATTATCAGGAGAGCGGCAGTGGCAAGCATTTCTACCGCATCAAAGTAGGCGCTGTACCCGTTGTCCTGTCCGCATTCCCCTTAGGCGTACAACAAGGCAAGACGGCCGAAGTTACACTAACCGGATTTAACTTAACCGCGAACACGATAACAGTAACCGGCGAACCCAACGAAGGCGATTTTGATTCGCGCATGATGCGCGTTGCCGGCACGCGCGGCGATACAGTCAACAAACTGCGGATCGCGATTGGCCAGGAACCCGAATCTACTGTCCGCCCGGTAATCACGTCGCCGATGACGGTTAATGGCCGTCTCACCGCGCCCAGGCAGGACTTTCGCTTCCACGCCCGCAAAGGTGAAAAGCTAGTCTTCGAAGTGAACGCGGCGCGCTTGGGTTCGCCGCTCGATTCCCAACTCGAAATCCTCACGACCGACGGAAAACCCGTCGAACGCGCACTCGCGCGCGCCACCGAACAGACGTCCCTCGTCCTCCGCGATCACGACTCCGTGGGCCAGGGACTGCGTCTCGATTCCGCCGCCGGCCTGAAAGTAGGTGACTACATGATGGTCGGCACGGAGATCCTGCGCATCACGCGCGTGCCCAATTTTCCGGATGAAGATACGATCTTCGAAGGTTTCGGCGGTCGCCGCGCCGCTCTGTTCGACACCACGCCGGAAGCCCACGGCATGGATTCGCCGGCCTACAAGGTCGAAATCCACGAAGTCGGCGCGAAGCTTCCGAACAATGGCCTTCCGGTGGTGCATCTCCTTTACAAGAACGATGATGGCGGCCCCGGCTACGGCAAGGATTCCTTGCTGCACTTTACCGCGCCGGTTGACGGCGATTATCTAATACGCCTTAGCGACGTCCGTGGACTAAGAGGCGAAGACTACACTTACCGTCTAACCATCCGCGCTCCACGCCCCGATTACCGCCTTAGCTTCAGTCCGCGCAACCCCAACGTTCCCGCCGGCGGCCGCATCCCACTAACCGTAACCGCGCTCCGCCTGGATAACTTCGACGGCCCCATCAACGTAGAAGTCAAAGACCTGCCCCCGGGCGTACATGCAACCAAAGCCACGATCCAACCGGGACAGATTTCCGCCACCCTAACCCTTAGCGCCGATGCGAACGCAACTTCACCAACAGCCACGCCGTTCCGCGTCTTCGACGACAAGGGCCGCGAAGTTAACGCGGAGGATCATCTGAAACTACTCGCGGTCATCCCGCGCGCCGATGTCGATGTAACCGCCGAAACGCACGAGGTCTCGCTCGTCCCCGGCGGCCGCGCCACGATTGAAATCTCCGTCAGCCGCAACAACGGTTTCGCGGGCCGCGTGCCACTGGCGATCCGCGACCTTCCGCCCAGCGTTCGCGTCATCGATGTCGGCTTGAACGGCGTTCTGGTCAATGAGACCGAAACCAAACGCAGCTTCACGCTCGAAGCCCTCCCCGATGCCCAACCGCTCGAACAGCCGATCTACATTAGCGGCGACATCGAAACCCGCGCTGGCGGTCAACAGACCGCCTTCTTGTCCCAGCCGATCACGCTCCACCTGAAGCCCGACGACCACGCTGCCGCCACTCGTTAAGGTTCCCCTATTGATCCTGTAACCTTTTCGAAAAAGATTGCAACTTATACAGTAGACGGCTGTTACTAGTCAATACTTCGCTTCGGAATAGGGGTCTGAATGAAATCAATCGCGCGGCTGTTCACGGCTGCTTTGAGCTGTCTTCCGTTAGGAGCAGCGGTTACAATTACCGGGTTTAGTGCTTTACAGCCGTCACCGGCGCCCTTAGGCACGTCAATTACGCTAAGTGTTACTGCTACCGACACGAACCCGGGTCCACTTACTTTCCAGTTCAGCACAGCCCTCGCCCAAAGGCCGCAGTCGATCTTACGGGACTTCAACATAGGCGCCCTAGCTAACGGTGTGTGGACTAACCAGCCTGTCTCGTGGTCAACGATAGAAGGTGAAGGTCAATACACCATACAAGTTGTCGCCAAAGATTTCGTATCCGGTGAGACCGCTACGGCAAATCTCTCGTATACGTTTACTAGCCTGGTTACCAGCGGTGGTCTGACAGTCGTGCCCACAACAAATTCCCTGGTGGCGCTCGCCGCAGTGCCGCCGTGCCCCGTGGGCGACTGGGTTCGTGTCCTCTTCAACCAAACCAGCGGCCAAGGCGCTGTCACTCAGACTTCGTACCAACCCTGTCAGGCCCCCCTGAGCAGCAATTTCTATCTCGGCGGGATGTACGCGAATACCACCTACAACGTTGGCTACGAGATTGAACGATTTGTCGCCGGCTCGCCCGAACCCTGGCTCCGAACGGCAACGTCAGGCACCAGAACCGTGGCCGGACCCAGCACGGCCACCTTTACGACCGGCTCGATCCCTCCCGGATTGTCAGTGCTCGGCACGTACTCCCCTCTGACGCTTACGTCCCAGGCCGACCAGAGTAACATCTTTTTGCATTCCTACATACCGACAGTGGCTGGTTCCGAATATCAAATCTCCGCGACCGATCGAAACGGCGCGCCGATCTGGTTTTACGCGAGTACTGACAATTTCACTTTGTTGACGCGGCCTCTTGCGGCCGGGTATTTCTTCCTGCTGCAGTCAGGTCCGTCGTGGTACGAGAACTCTTTCCCTTTTAACCAATCGCTGCGCCAGATCGACCTCACCGGGAACATCGTGAAAGAAACGAACCTTGGCGTTCTCAACCAAAAGCTCGCGGCGTTGGGCGACCCCGATCTGCAGTCCTGCGGCAGTGTTCCGTTTCCCGCTGCCGTTGGCTCGGGTTGTCTCGTGCAGCTAAGTCACGACTGCATCTTACTGCCCAATGGCGATTGGGCTTTCATCGGAAGCATCGAAAAGATAGCTCCGCCGGGCACGCAGGGCGATAAGACCGGGTTGAATTTTGACGTTGTGGGCGACGCCATCATCGTCCTCGACACGAATCTGAACCCTGTCTGGTACTGGGATGCTTTCCAGCACGATGGCGGCGGCACTCAGCTGGACATCAACCGCGCGCCCCCGGCCGGTGATGTCTGCTCTCTCGGCGCGGCGGGTTGCCCGCCGATGGTTCTGATTAACAGCCCGGGCGTTGCACCGGTAGGTAGTGACTGGATGCATTCCAATTCGCTTTTCTATAACAAAGCGGATGGGAATTTCATCTTATCCGTTCGCGCACAGGATTGGGTCCTCAAGATCAATTACAGCTATGGCGTGGGCGACGGCACGATCCTTTGGCGGATGGGTCTGGACGGTGATTTCACCTTCAATAACATCGCCAATGATCCGTATCCCTGGTTCTCGCACCAGCATGACGTCGGCGTGGAAAACAACGGCGTGATGACGCTGTTCGATAACGGCAATACACGTATCTACACTTATGGGGGCAACAGCCGCGGCATGGCCCTCGATTTCGACGAGACCACGATGCAGGTAACGCCGGTGTTTGTACAGGATATCGGCTACTTTGCCTCGGCTCTCGGCACCGCGCAACTGCTGGACAATGGCGACTACTTTTTCCTCGCCGGTGTTATTCCGGGAACCGTCAACACCTACTCGCTCGAATATACTCCCACCACGGGAGCGCTCACGGGAACCGAAGTGCTCGATCTCCAGGGCGACGTTGCCATTTACCGCTGCTTCCGCATGTTCGACTTATACTCGCCGCCTCCGACCTAGGTCGAGACTACCGCTTGCTGACGCGCGCGGCTCTGTAGACTCAGTGCGTTAGTGAGTTCGGCATGACCCCGTCGGTTCGCAACCAAAGATGCTCCGGGTGGAACGGTGTATGTTGAGGGTCATTTTCGAGGGAACAACGACGCTGACGGAGCGGTTACCATCACGAGCTGCCAGGTTCTACAATGAGCGGATGCGGCGTCTGATCGTCGGTATCAGCGGGGCTAGTGGAATCGTCTACGGAGCGCAGGCCCTTTGCGCGCTCCGCAAGCTACAGATTGAAACGCATCTGGTCGTCTCCAGCGCCGGTGAGCGGACGCGCGCTTCCGAAACCTCGCTCTCTCAAAACGATCTGCGTGAACTCGCTTCCGTGTACTATCCTGCCGCCGACATTGGCGCGCCGATCGCCAGCGGTTCGTTCCAGACCATGGGTATGCTGGTCGCTCCCTGCTCGATTCATACGCTGTCCGAGATCGCGACCGGAGTTACCGGCAACCTGCTTACCCGCGCGGCGGATGTCTGCCTGAAGGAGCGCCGCCGGCTGGTTCTGCTGCTGCGGGAGACCCCGCTGCACCTCGGTCACATTCGCAGTATGCTGGCGGTCACCGAAGCCGGCGGGATCGTAATGCCTCCAGTCCCCGCCTTCTACGCGCAGCCTAAGACCATACAGGACATCGTTGATCATACGGTCGCCCGCGCGCTCGACCTGTTCGGGCTGGATACCCAGACATTCCCACGATGGGGGGAGGATAGGAGAATAGAAGAGTGAAAGCCCTCCTTTTATTCGTCGCGTGTACAGCCGCGGCGCAAAGCCCGTTCGTCCCACTGGAGAGTTGGAAGGCGGCGGTGGATTCGGCCGATGCTCCCGCCCTCGCGCAGCTCTACAGCAAGACAGCCCGCGTGCTCGTCGGCAAAGAAGACACGACGCTGCCGAACGAGGTGCGGTATTGGACCGGGTTGAAAGCCTCCGGCGTTGTCGGGATCGATCCCAAGCTTCTGGAGATCTCGGCGGACGGCGATCGAACGAGGCTCGTCTTGCGGGTCCAGGCGTTCAAGGGATATGGAGCGTTAGTCGCATCCATGACTCAGGTGTGGGAGAAGCAGCCCGACGGATGGCGGCTTACAGCTACCCAGCGCTCTGACTTCCGTCCCGATCCCGGCCGCAAGTTGCCCGAGCCGGCGAAGCCGAACACGCGGCTCTATCCCGAGCCGAATGAAGCCCCCGCTGAACTGGACGCAGCCGCGGCGGCAGCCGCACGCGGAGGCAAGCGCATCCTGGTCGTGTTCGGAGCGAATTGGTGCTATGACTGCCAGGTGCTCAACACGACGTTCCACGCCAAGGAGTTCGCGCCGCTTGTCGACGACAACTTTGTCGTGGTTCACATCAACGTCGGTGACGACGGCAAGGAGAACAACGACTTAGCCGCGCACTTAGGCGTCAATCTGGATAAAGGGATTCCGGCTCTCGCGGTTCTTGCTCCGGACAAACACGTCATCTTCGCGCAACGCGATGGAGAGTGGGAGTCTACGGTCAAGATCGGCCCGGATGACATCCGGGCCTTTCTGGAGCGCTGGAAACCGACGAAAACGCCGGGTAGCTAACTAACAATCCGCGGATCGTCGCGCCTTTGCCGCTGCTCGCTAAGAAGCGCCTCGAGCAGAGCCGGTACGCGTTCACTAGAACAATCCGTGCTCAAGCCTGCCTAGTCTTTCCGTTACCTTTTAAAGCTCGGACCGGAGTACCAAGCCACCGCATTGCTCGATCGTTATCGCCGATTACCTCAGTCGCGCGGGCGATAACGAAAGCAACATCGGTCTGGGTCGCCACCATACACCCTAGTTAGAACGTGTAGAGCAGCGTACCCGGTATAGGATCGGCCGGACTGGTCTCAACGTCACCAGCCAGAACCGGCTGCGCTTCAGCATCGCTGCCTACCGGCCGGTAATAGATGCCCGTCTCGCCCAGAAAGACTTCAAGTTCACCTGGTCGCGGGAGTTGCCCTTGAATGAGCGCTTCCGACAACGGATCCTCGATGTACTTCTGGAGCGCCCGGCGTAGCGGACGCGCGCCGTAGCTCCGGTCGCCGAGTGTCTTCTCGATAATGTACTTCGCGGCGTCGGTCGATAGCTTGATCTTGAGCTGTTTCGCGACCAGGTTGCCGTTGATCTGACCCACCAGCAGTTCGATGATCTTCAGC
>NZ_CAJCHS010000050.1 GCF_903970205.1 Nevskia soli
AACCTTTCTAAGTTGTGTTTCATTAAGCAGCGGGAAGGTACTCGGAGATCTCCTTGAGTATCGGCCGCAGCGGGATCCCTTCGTTCACCCGCCACTTCCCACGGAAGACTTTCGCCGCCGTGTCAAACGCGCTTTCCGGCGGATAGGGCTTCCCACTGTGATGGATCGCGACCACCCGCCAGTTCTGGTCGAAAACCGGCGAGCCGGAAGACCCGTCCATGGTGTCGGCAACGTACTGGAGACGCCGGTCCGTAATGTTGACAACATAATTTTGAGTCAATACCACCTGCATCGGCCGGCCGCCCGGATGCTGAATAATGTTCACCCTTTCACGGTCTACCACCGAACGCGCGCTAAGCATCAGATAGCCCGGGTGAACTCCGGGCTTCACCAGCGTATCGAGCGGCGAATCGGTAAGTCGGATCAGAGCGTAATCGAGTTGATCCTCGGCGCTCGAGTGATAGAAACCCGCGTCGGCCGCGAATACCCGGCCTTCTGAAGCCGGCCCATTGTTCTGCCGCACATAATCGAAGCGCACCACCACGGACTCGAGCATCTGCTGGTTCTTCAAAACGTGCTGGTTAGTCAGTACTAAGTTCGGCGCCACCAGGAATCCGGTGCCGAGAGGTGTACCTTGCGGCGCTTCCACCAGACAAACGGCCCGTGCACACGCAATGGCGCCGGACAGAAGTCCGATATCCAGAAAGTTATCTTCGCTATTAATAATGGCCTCGAGGCCGGTTTCGGATGTCACGCCAATCGCGAACTCCGGGGCCGCCGAAGCAGCTAGCCGGGACGGCGCCGGGGCCTGCGGGCTGACAGGGGGTTCCTCACTGTTCGCTTGTTGGATTCCGTATTTCGTGCGTAGCTCTTCCAAAAAAGCCGGGTCCCGCGAGAGCGTGTACTTCACAATCAGTCCGGCCACGAACTTCCGGTCTTGCAGGGGAACGCTATCGGTTTCCGTAATGATTCCGAGCAGTGCGCCGAGCGCGGTGACCCCGGGTTGATCTTCCAGCGGGCCATACTTTTCCAGCGTGACCAGTAGTTGCCCGACGAACTGCTTCGTGTTCGCGTCTAGCGAAAGGTTAGGTAGAAACCGGTCTAAGTTGGCAACACTAAGAATGGTCCGCCGCGAAGAAGCAAACGCAAAGTCTTCCACGCCCGAGAGGACCTGAATCAGGTGAAGCCGCTCACCGACTTGTAGAGAGGTTCCCAATCGTTAGCTCCTTAGAAACGGGTATTTGTCTTGCAGCTTTGTCACCGCGTCGGCAACGGCCGAGGGGAGGTTGCATGTCAGCATGTAACCCACCAGGCTGCTCAAGAGTTCAGGTCTGCTCTGCTCGCGTTCCAGCCGCACCACCAAAGCTTTCGCCGCCGAACCCGCGCTATCTTCGGGTAAGTCGGTAAACTCGTCTAGGTTGAGTAGCAAGAGAGTGTCGTGGCGAGTCTGCACGGTTGCGAACTCATTCATCCCCGCGAGTATCTTGATAAGTTGCAGCTTATCCTGTATCGCCATGACCGTTTTCTGCGGCGTAGGCGCGTTCTGAGTGCTTACTTCGATCAGGTCCTGAACACATTTGAGGCGGTCTGTGTCTCCTGCCGCGTTTTCCAGATCCTGCAGATCGATCCAGGGCAGCCACTTCACAAAACCCAGACGGCCATTGCGAAGCCAGCTGTTAAAAATATCGCGCAGGCTCTTGTTCGGCACACCGGTGTCCTTCGCCACCAGATAAAGCCGCGCCTGGTCTTCAAAGAAATAGTCGAGCGAAGCAAAGCGTTGGATTTCAATTCCCGGCGGATTGGTTGCGAAATCGGACGTCAGCTCGAATAAAGATAGTTGCTGATTCCCCTTCTGCGCCAGCGAGTGTACAATTACGTTCTTCCATAGCGTCCGCTCTTTTTCCGCTAGTTCGTACCCTGCCAGCGAGAGTGCCGGCTGCAGCAGAGCCTTGACCGGGTCGGATAGTCTGTAATCCGACCGCGATGGCAGCTTGGCACTCTCCGGCGAGACTTTATCCACGACGCGCTGCGCGAGCCGGTCGGCCGCCAGGGAGACCTGATTCAGAACAATCGCCGCCGCTGTGCTCATGCGTTTACCGCCGCAGCCGCTTTGCGGTCCGGTCGAAGATTGAGGTACTTGAGCGCTAATTGCTGGAGCGCCAGGATCTGCGTCTCGTTTTTGGCCAGTTGTACCAGTTCGGCGTCTGGCAGCGCGAGTACTTTGACACTTTCCTTTACTCCGAATTCGACTAGGCTGGTGTCCGGCCGGATCCCGAGAAGCACTACCCAGGACTGCACTTCCGCGGGTTCGCTCGCGTAAGCCGAGACAGCGGACCTCAACCCTGACGCCGCCGTCCAATCCGCCGTATCTGCGCTCGAAGCAATTACCCGCAACGCGAACGAGGACGATTGACCCTGCGCAAACAAATCGAGAGGTTTAAGCAGGGCATCCGTCTTTTCATCTCCCATTCGGGGCTGAAGAGTCACCGCGTAACCACATGCCGTGAATAAGTTCCCGATGGCTTTTCTTGCGTCGCCTGAATTGGATGCTCCGCCGGGCCGCCAGAAAGGCAGGGAAATCAAGGGTAGACTTAGCTGCAACAACCCGAGGCCGAACAGAGGCCAGCGGCGAATCACCAGGGCTAATCCTAACTCGTATACCGCAAATGCGAATAGGACGGCGAAAACCCCCGCGATGGGGGACCTGGATATGAGCGCAATTCCCGGCGCATCTCCGCTTGTTACCCGCTGGCGCAACCGCTCCCAGTAAGTTCCCGCGACGCCGAGCGATAAAGCAATCATGAAGGGAAAGGTCACCCAGTATGCAAACGTGCCGGCATCGCGCGGCCAGCCGCCGCCAAACAGATAGCCGCTAACCAGATGAATGATAGCCCCGGTCGCAAAAAACGCCCCGTAGATAAACAACCAGAAGACACCCATCACCGCCGAATACGCGAACATTTCCGCGAACTCAAAGGCGAAATCCGCGGCTGACATCTTCTTCTTCAAGATCCGGGGAGCAAACAGGGCTAGCGCGCCAACAGCCAGTCCGAGCCACACCGTGGACAGCGGGCGATGCACGAAGAAGGACGTTGGAGCGCATCCCGCGGCCCCGGCAGCCGCTGCGAGCAGCGCTAATGTAATCCAGTTCCGGCGAGCTAAGCCGTCCTTCGGCATCTTCTCTATGACCTTCAGCGAATTGTATACGCCTCTGGCGCGCTTGTCGATAGCGTTTTACCGCGCATAGAGATCGATCACGCGCGCGATACCCCGCCTGCACACCGCGCAAAACCCGCGCTTCACTGCCCGGGTGAACATGATGCAGTTCTCCTCCGGCCGATAGTATCCGGACCCGTAATAGTCCGCGCCTTCAAAGGCGCCGGCCACGTGCCCATAAGGTCCCTCATCCAGCAGAGGCAGCACCGTGCGCGCTTCTTCGGCGAACAACGCGTCCATCTCCGCCTCGTCCGCGTGCGCCCCGCGAATGGCCCGGCGCCGCTCCTGAATCTTCTTCTCCGCGGCTTCGTATTCCGCCTTGGGCCATGGCGTGGGCAGCGGGGTGCCGGGCGTAATCAGGTCGCTCCACTTAGCCGCATGCGGGTCCACGGTTGCGTTCGGCTCCCACGGCTCGGGATGCTCGGCCGTCTTGCCGTACGCCACATCGGACGTGTAATATTCGTCCGCCAGCCCCGCGAAATGGTGTCCGAATTCATGCACAAAGATATAACCGCTCTGCTCGTTATCGGCCGCCACTGTCGCAAACAGGTTGAAGATGCCGCCACCGCCGTATTTGCGGGAGTTCATGATGATCTCGATGAACTCGTAGGGCGCGGCCGCCGCGATATCGCGCAGCCGTTTGTTGTCGAAAGCCAGCGCGTAACGCTCGATACCGAACGCGTCGTAACTGGTGCGCAGAGGCGATCGCCGCCAGATTCCGTCCGATGGAATCGACACGCCACTCTCCTCCGCCGGAGTATCGATCGCCCACACGTTGAACGATGCGCGACGCTCTTTGAAAGGAGATTGCGTGAACAGCATGGCCGCGAACCGCGCCGCATCGCGATGCCACTTCGCCATCTCGAGACGCGAGTACCCGTCGCCCAGCAGCAGCAGATCCACTTTATCCGGCGGTGCGCCGTGGTGAATCACCGGCCAGACCCGATACTGCTTTGAGCCCGCGCTCCGATTGGCCGTCTTCGGATCCACCGCCGTGGACCATAGATCGACAAACCGGTTCTGCGCGTTGCGCTTCTGAATCGTCAACAGGACCGCGGTATCCGGTTCCGGGAAACGGACCGACTCCGAGTAAGTCCGCCGCGTCTGCTTCGCCTCATCCGTCGTTTGCCATTCCGCAAAGATGCTTGAATACCCGCGCGAGTAAAGCAAGTGGTGGTCCTTGGCCTCCCGCACCTCGAACCGGTAGCTCCCCAGGTTGGTGTCATCGACCGTGCGATCGAGGCGCCCCGGCCACGGGCCCTCGATCAACACCTCGTCCAGCGCAAAATCCTCGGCGGACGCCGTTCCCGCGTGGTACAAATCGACCCGCAGGGTCCGTGGGACCGAAGCCGCCGACGCACAAACCGCCATAACGAGAAACCAAACGACGCGCATACTCCATCGTGGCGCACGTGTTACCTTGACTGAGGCATGTCCGTTCAGATCCTCATTCAGGGGAAACTGCTCGGCGTGGACGAATTCCTGACCTCCGATCCGGGCGCAACCGATGCTGCGGTGGCGGCCCGATCACTGTGGGTCTCCCTGGTCTGTGAAGTGGTCCCGCGCGCGCTCCTCGCCGAGCTTGAGCTGGCCCGAGTTCTACTCGGGTCGAGCGGCGGCGGCCAGTTTCTGCTGGTCCTGCCCGACGTTGTGCGTGAACCGGCCGAAGCGTTTCTCAAGCACTCCGCGACGCAGATCGCGCTGGCATCCGGCAACACGCTCCGTTTACTGTGGGCGACCACCGAGAATCTGGGCGACTGGACCGTCGTCCGCAAGCGCCTTCAGGACGAGCTGAAGCGCAAGGAATCCACGCCGCTGGCGGACGCCCGATCGTTCGTCCCGTTCGAAGCCCAATCGAGCGCTCCCGAAACCATCTTTACGGATGAGTTCGCGCGGGCGTTAGAGACGACAAACCGGATCGGATGGTCCCCCGATCTTCCGGCAGTGATCACCGTCGAAGAAGCCAAACGCACTTGGCCCGTTTCCGCGAACCTATCCATGGACGGCCTCACGCTGGCCCGCCACACCGCGCTTGCGGATGAAAAGGATGGCGAAGAAGGCGAACCCGCCGCCACGCAACAGTTGGCCGCCCGCGCCACCGGATATCCGGCTTGGGGCGTGCTCCGCGGCGATGTTGACCTGTTCGACCTGCGCCTGCGCCGCTTGCAATCCATCGAAGAGCACGTCCAGTTGACGATGCTCTACAAGCACTTCTTCGCCGGTGAAGTCCACGCCATCTGTCTGGGCGGCGAATTCTGGCGGCGCATCACGATCCTCCACGCCGGAGGGGAAGATTTCGCGGTTTACGGTGCATGGGATGCTTTGGTTCTCTTCGCCGGCGAGATGGAGCGCACCTTCCACCGGTTCGCGAGTGAGAACCTGAGCGACTTTCCGGGAGCCGAGGGCAAGACCATTACGATGGCGATCGCGCTGGCCAATGAAGGCGACTCTCTCGCGCAAGTGCTGGCCCAAGCCGATCGCAACCTATCGCTAGCGAAGGCCGCGGACAAAGATTGCATCTACCTGTTTGACCGCGTGGTTGAATGGAATCAGCTAGCGGATGCGGCCGATCTGAAAGAGGCGGTGACGCGCGTAACCGAAGAATTCCGCGCTGCCGGCCGCCAGTTCCTTTCGGACCTGACGCGCCTCTACAACAAAGCGTCTGCAGCCGCCGGGACGCAGGTCGATCATGAGAAGCTTCTCCGCCGCGCTTATCGTTTTCAGCGCCGTTATAACCGCGCGGCGTACTCGAAGCGCGAAAAGGAATTCCAGAAGCTTCGATTGCATTTGATTAACGAAATTGTGGGGCGCAATATCCGGCCGGCGGCTGGCAAGCAGCTGCGTTTGCGACCGGCCGGCGTGGTCGCGCTCGAATGGGCGCGGCGTTCTAAAGAGGTCTAAATGGCAGAAGAGCAGGCAGCAACTAAACCGCAGCAAGGCAATCGACCGCCGCGGGAAGGCCGTGGAAGTGGTGGTGGCATAGTTGCGTTTAGGAATGGACGACGGCTGTTTGATACCCGACTGGGGCAGTTGGCTGTGTGGAGAGGAGGTGGAGGTGGCTGTGTTCTCTTTGTTGGCCGTC
>NZ_CAJCHS010000051.1 GCF_903970205.1 Nevskia soli
TCGGTAACGCGATCAGGCCGGGCGGGGGCGGTCGCGATACCAGGCGGTCACGATCGATAACAGCGGTTGATACGCGGGAGAGCGTAAAGCATTCGAAGGTTCTTTTTCGAAGCACCAGCTTGCTCGCGCGCGCGGCTCGGTAAATGCTGTAGTGCGGCAGACTCGGCGAGACTATGTGCGTGTTACTGTCACGGCATGAATCGAGGTTGCCGCGCTTCCTTTTACAGTGCCGCCGGATGCATTTTCTTGGTCTGTATTGCGGACGCGCAGACCGCGTCCAGCTCTGCGAGTCTAACCGAGAACCTGGCGGCGAGTATTGATCCGCGCATCGCGAACAGGATCGCGTCAATCAAGGCAATCGACAACCATGCTCACCCGGTGTTGCCGCCTCCGGACGATGAGAAGGATCGCGACTTCGATGCGCTACCGGTCGATAACATGGAGCCGGAGACTGACATAGTCGCGTGGCGTCTAGATAATCCGCAGCTACCTGCGGCGTGGAAGGCGCTATGGGGTTTTGACGGCACGGCGCCGCTCGATGAGGCCGGTATGAAGCGGCTGGATGCGGCGCGGCGTCGAGTCAAGGCGCGTGAGGGGCAGCTTTACGACGAGTGGGTCCTGAACCAGGCTGGGATCGAGGTCATGCTTGCGAACCGGGTGACGATGGGTCCGGGGATTGCGGCGCCGCGTTTTCGCTGGGTACCTTATGAAGACGCATTGTTGTTCCCGCTTGATAACAGCGGGCTGGCGGTAACGCCGGACAAGCAACTCTTCTTTCCGCTGGAGGAACGTTTGAAGAGTCGTTACCTGGAGTTAGTTGGGCTTCGCTCGATCCCGCTTACTCTAGACGAGTATGTTGGCAAGGTAGTTATGCCTACGCTTGAGCGGCAACATACTGGGGGTGCGGTGGCCGCTAAGTTCGAAATCGCTTACTTGAGGGGCTTGGGCTTCGGCAATCCGACGCGTGAGGAAGCCGGGCGAGTGTACTTGAAGCATGCTAGCGGGGGAGTACCGAGCGATATCGAGTATAAGTCGCTGCAGGACTTTCTCTTTCGCACGATTGCGGCGGAATGCGGGCGGCTGGGGATGCCGGTTCATCTGCACGCGATGAGCGGCGGTGGCGGGTACTTTGGGATTGGCGGCGCGAATCCGCTGCTGTTGGAGCCGATCTTTAATGATCCGACGCTACGCGGGACAAAGTTCGTTTTGCTGCACGGCGGGTGGCCCTTTGTTCGCGAAGCCGGCGCTTTGTTGCAAAAGCCGAATGTTTATCTGGATCTGTCGCAAGAGGCGCTTGCTTTTCCGCCTCGTACATTGGCTGGGTGGCTGCGGGAATGGCTCGAAACCTTTCCGGATAAGGTGCTGTACGGGACGGATGGGTATCCGTTTACCAGTGCGCTTGGATGGGAGGAATCGACTTGGATCGCGAACCGCAATGCACGCGCGGCGCTGGCTATTGCGCTTTCGGGAATGGTCCGGGATGGGGAGATCAGTGAGGAGCGAGCTGAGGAGATTGCGGAGGGCGTGCTGCGCGGGTGCGCGACGCGGATTTACGGGAAGATTTGAGGGGGCGGGGAGTGGCGGCTCCCTTTCGCTCGGGTTCGGAGTGAAGTTTCGTGACTAAGTGGCGGAGGTAATGGACATGGTTAGGGGATTGGCGGGATTGAGGACGACCCATCGCGATCAAGGGAGTTATTGTTTACGCCGATAAGATGTCCGGTACCATCGATACCGACAAGGCAAAGAGATCGAGCTCGCAAGAGATACGCAGTGAGCGGCGCGAAAGCATTCCGGCGGCCGTTAGATAATCCTAAGCACGGATATGCGGCTGGTTCAAATTACACATCGGATTGAAGGCGCGCGGCTTGCCGTAGTCGAGAACGACGAATCGCTGCGCCTGCTGAAGGGGTTCAAGAGCACTTATGACCTGGCTTCGCTGGCGGCGCAGCGGAACTCGCCTATCGACAACGTGATCACCGAAGACTTGAGCGACGACCGTTTTGACTATGACGAGATTTATGAGGGACGGTCCGAGTGGAGTCTGGATGTTCCGTTCACGAGGTTCGACCATCCCGCTCTTTGCACCGTCAGCGGGACCGGATTGACGCATAAAGCGAGCGCCGAGAACCGCGCGAAGATGCATCAGGAGCAAACCTCCGAAGTAACGGACAGCATGCGGATGTATCAGTGGGGTTTGGAGGGCGGTTCACCGGCGCCGGGTGAAATCGGGGTGCAGCCGGAATGGTTCTATAAGGGCGACGGCTGTATCCTGCGCGCGCATGGCGAAGTATTAACCGTTCCGGCTTTCGCGGAAGACGGCGGCGAGGAGCCGGAGATCGCGGGACTGTATCTGGTGGATGACGATTGCGTCCCGTGGCGCGTGGGGTTCGCGATCGGCAATGAGTTTTCGGATCACCAGATGGAGCGTAAGAACTACTTATACCTGGCGCCATCGAAGTTGCGGGAGTGCGCGATCGGACCGGAACTAATTACCGATGCCGAGTTCGATAACGTCGAAGGTACGGTGGCGGCCGAGCGGGACGGGAAGGTATTCTGGTCGGCGCGCATCTTTACCGGCGAGAAGAATATGTCGCATACTCTGGCGAATCTGGAGCATCACCACTTCAAGTATCCGCAGCATCGCCGGGCGGGTCACGTACACATACACTTTCTTGGGGCGGATGCGTTTAGTTTCGGCGAAGGAGTGCAGCTTCAGGATGGGGATGAGATGGTGGTGGCGTGGTCGGGTTTCGGGCGTCCGCTGCGGAATCGCTTGCGGAAGGAGACTGAACCGGAACGTTTGGTCGAGGTGCGAACTCTGGGGCGGCGCTGACTCTATACCTGGTCCCGGAAACGCTCGCATAGCTTCGGTAGGAGTACGTCGGGATCTTGCGCTTGTAAGTGGCGATTAAAGATTTCTACTTCGATCGGACCCTTGTAGCCGGCTTTGTCGATCAATCGACTGATCTCGTGAAGGGCGATGACGCCGTCGCCCATCATGCCGCGGCCGAAGAGGATGTCGGGTACGGGGACGAGCCAGTCGGAGACGTGGAAGCCGGCGATTCTTGATCCAGCGCGCTGGATTTGGGCAGGGAGATCGGGATCCCACCAGACATGGTAGGCGTCGATGATGACTGCGACGTCGAGACGTTCGGCGAGAGTATTCGCTTCAGCTAGCGTCGTGATTACGGAACGATCGGCCGCGAACATAGGGTGGAGCGGCTCGATGGCGAGGCGTACTTTGGCGGCGCGCGCGTGATCGCGGATGGCGGCGATTCCGTCGGCTACCATGGCGCGGGCTGCGGGTAAGTTGCGATCGGGAGCGGGGCCGCAGACTAGCACCAGAACATCGGTTCCGAGAGCCGCCGCCTGATCAATCGCAGTGTGGTTATCGTCGATTCGCTGCCGGCGCCCGGTTTGCGTTGACGCTGGAAACATGCCGCCGCGGCATAGGCTGGAGACGCTAAGGCCGTAATCTTTCATTAGCGACGCGGACGTGGTTAGACCGCACTCGCCGAGCTTGTGACGCCATACTCCGATGTGCGGGATGTTATGACGGCGGCATGCGGCGATGGCTTCGGGGAGCGTGAGGCGCTCGGTCGTGATCTGATTGAGGCTAAGCCGCGATAAGTCCATGTAGGTGCGTTAGTGTATCCCGGATTGCTCCAGCAAGAGGCGCATGCGCTGACAGGCTAAGTCGGGGTCGATGAGAACTCCCGCTTCCGAGGCGAGACGGAACACTCGCGAAAGATGGACGATGGTTCGGGCGCTTTCGCGGCCGCCGAGCATGCGAAAGTGATTCTGAAATCCATTGAGCCAGGCGAGGAAGACGATACCGGTTTTGTAGTCGGATGTCGGAGGTTCGAAGACTACTCTCGATAGCTGCTCGGTGGGGCGAAGGATGGTTTCGTATTGGTCTAAGTTGCCGCGATCGAGAGCTTGGAGGGCGGCGCTGGCGACCGGAGCTATGGCGTCGAAGATACCCAGGAGTGCGTCGCTGTGGCCTTGGTCATCGCCGCGGATGAGGTCGACATAGTTGAAGTCGTCGCCGGTGTACATGCGAACACCCGAAGGGAGGCGCCGGCGCATCGCGATTTCAAGCCTGCCGCCAAGAAGCGAAAGCTTGATGCCGTCCACACAGGCGGCGTTTTCTTCGATAATCGAGAGACAGACATCCGCTGCGGCGTATAAGTCGTTGTGACCCCAATAGCCGGTAAGTGCAGGGTCGAAAGCGGGACCGAGCCAGTGGAGAATCGCCCTATCACGTAACTGGCTCAACACACGGCCGTAGACGCGACGGTAATCGTCTGCCGATTGTGCGCTGCGAGCAAGCGCCCGGCTCGCCATCAGGATAACTGCGCCGCCACATTTCTCGATCCACTCGCATTGTTCTTGGTATGCGTGAATGATTGTCTCCAGACTATGAATAGTAGCGGGATCTAACTGATCGGTGCCGGCCCCACATGCGACTGCTTCGCCCTGGGCGCAGGAGTGCAGGATCAGTTCCTTGGCTTGCGGCCACGCGAGTTCGGAACCGCGCTGCGCCGTATCCATTGCTTCGGCGACGCGGAGCCCGTAACACCGCAACACGTGCCTGTAAGCCAGAGTCGCTTCCCAATCAATGGTTCGAATATCGGGGCCGAGCGGGTCGCAAACGACATGGGCGGCCGCGATTAGGTTACGCGATCGAATGGGCGCGGAAGGCTTCGGCCAGTTGCGCCCGTCCGGTGGTTCATAAACCGAAAGGCTCCGATCCTCATTAGGCAGCAGGATTTGGCGAGTAGGCATTAGTCGAGTTTGAGATCGGGAACATCCACCCAACGGCGCTCGTGCCACGACTGGAGAGCGAACTCAGCCAGTTGAACGCCGCGCGCGCCGTCGGCTAGGTCGTAGGGGAACGGGCTATCAGTAGCAACGTGGCGCAGGAACATTTCCCACTCCACTCTGAATGCGTTGTCCCAAGTGGAGTTGTCGGGCACGTCCTGCCAGTCGCGCCGGTAATCGTGCATGCTTTCGATATCAGGATTCCAGACCGGGCGCGGCGTGTTGACGCGATGTTGCGTCTTGCAATGGCGCAGGCCGGCGACAGCGCTGCCGAGAGTACCGTCGACTTGCAGAGTTAGTAAGTCGTCGCGGTAAACGCGCGTAGTCCAAGACGCGTTCATCTGGGCGATAATACCGCCTTCCAGTTCGAACGTCGCGAACGCCATGTCGTCCGCGGTAGCTTGATAAGGGCGGCCTTGTTCGTCGACGCGCTCGGGGATTTGCGTCGCGCCTATGCAACCGACGGTACGCACGCGTGCGATCGTGTGATCGAACAAATATCGCCAGTGGGAAAACATATCGAGAATGATGCCGCCGTCTAACTCCTTCTTATAGTTCCAGGAAGGGCGCTGGGCGCGCTGCCAGTCGCCTTCGAAGACCCAGTAGCCGAACTCTCCGCGAACGGAAAGGATGCGGCCGAAGAAGCCGTTGTCTACCAGGCTCTTGAGCTTGCGGATTCCGGGCAAGAATAGCTTGTCCTGAACAACGCCCGTTTTGATGTTATGTTCGCGGGCGAGCCTGACGAGAGCGAGGGCCCCTTCGAGCGACGCGGCAACCGGCTTCTCACAGTAGATATTCTTGCCGGCCAGGATCGCGCGACGGACCGAACCTTCGCGTGCGGCGGTGGTTTGCGCGTCAAAGTAGATCCTGTATTCGGGGTCAGCGAGAGCTTCGTCGAGACTAGTTGAAAAACGGGAGATGCCGAACTCGGCCGCGAGAGCTTCGAGCTTCGAATGAGATCGCCCGATCAGGAAGGGCTCGGGGTATAGCTTCTCACCGCCGCCAATGTCGATACCGCCTTGTTCGCGAATCGGCACTATGGAACGGGCGAGGTGCTGGCTCGCTCCCATACGACCTGTGACGCCGTTCATAATAATTCCGATTACGCGCTTCGCCATTGATAGAAACGATTCTACTTGGAGCGGCTTGGCGCTGCGAAAGGCCATTGATTTGCGATCTGAACGGCATAGGAAGGAGCACCCGATGGCAAATCTTTTACAGGGTAAGAAGGTTGCTGTACTGGCAACCGAAGGGTTTGAGCAGGTAGAACTGCTGGAGCCGAGGAAGGCGCTGGAGGCGGAGGGCGCGCAGACCGTAGTCGTGTCACCGATGAAAGACAAGATCCGCGGATGGAATCATACGGAATGGGGTCAGGAGGTGAAAGTCGACTTAGCATTAGACTCGGCGAAGCCGAGTGATTTCGACGCGCTGCTGCTGCCTGGCGGGGTGATGAATCCGGATAAGCTGCGGACCGACGAGAAGGCCGTCCAGTTCGTGAAGTCGTTTTTCGATGCGGGTAAGCCGGTGGCGGCGATATGCCACGGACCGTGGACTATGGTGGAAGCCGATGTTGTTCGCGGGCGCACGTTGACCTCGTGGCCGTCGTTGAAGACGGATATCCGCAACGCGGGCGGCGAGTGGGTGGATCAGGAAGTCTGTACGGATCACGGGTTAGTCACAAGCCGGAAGCCGGACGACATTCCAGCGTTCAATAAGAAGATGATTGAAGAGTTCGCCGAAGGCAAGCATAGTAAGTTGAAGACGCGCACGGCGTAAGATAGGCGGCTAGGAGCCGCGACTGATGACGATTGAGCCGGAGATGACGCTGGGCGGGCGGACGGTCCGGCTCACCAACCTAGACAAGCCGTTCTGGAATTCGCCGCTGATTACCAAGCGAGACCTGCTCTCGTATTACGCAGCGATTTCCGATGTGCTGGTTCCACACCTCCGCGAACGTGCAATGGTCATGAAGCGCTATCCGAACGGGGCTGAAGGCAACTTCTTCTTCATGAAGCGCACGCCTTCACCCCGGCCGGACTGGCTGCGAACTTGCGCAATTGAGCATGGCTCCGGAAGTGTAATCGATTTTCCGATCATTGACGATCTGGCGGCGTTACTCTGGGTTATCAATCTGGGCTGTATTGATCTCAATCCCTGGTACTCAACTTGTGACGATGTGAATCGTCCGAACTATCTGCACTTCGATCTGGATCCGACTCCGGAAGCCCGGTTCAAGCACGTTCTCGAGACGGCATGTGCGGTGCGGGAAGAGCTGGAGAAACGCGGCATACGAAGCTATCCGAAGACTACGGGCTCTCGCGGGATTCATATCTATGTGCCCATCCTGCGCGGCCCTTTGCAGAAGCAGGTTTGGACTTTCGCCAAGAAGTTTGCAATCGAAATGGCGGCGCGCTATCCGAAGCTGATTACCTCAGAGTACAAGGTGGCAAAACGTCCGGAGAAGCACGTACTCGTGGACTATAACCAGAATGCCTGGGGCCGGACATTAGCTTCGGTGTATTCGGTGCGACCGCAGCCCGGCGCGACCGTCTCCGCGCCGGTGACTTGGGAGGAGGTACAGCAGGGGTTTCGCATCCGCGACTTCGATCTTCGAAATATGCCGGAGCGGGTGAAGGAAATCGGCGACTTATACGCGCCGCTTCTGGCTGAAGCCGGGCGGGTGAACCTTGAGGCACAGTTGGAGACACTGCCGAAATGAACCTCGTGATTGCAGCGCCGTTTGCGCCGATGGAAGCGACATCGCGCGAGAAGCTCCCCGAAGGTTCCGAGTGGCAGTACGAGCCTAAGTGGGATGGCTTCCGCTGCCTGGCGTTCCGCGACGGCGAAGAAGTGGACTTGCAGTCGAAGTCCGAGCAGAAGCTGGCGCGCTACTTCCCGGAAGTAGTGGAGCACTTACTGTCTATCGACGCCAAACAGTTCGTGATCGATGGCGAGATTGTGGTCGACCGCCATGGCGCTTTATCCTTTGACGATCTACTGCAAAGAATCCATCCGGCTGAAAGTCGGATTCGCAAGTTAGCAAAAGAGACGCCGGCGAAACTGATTGTGTTCGATCTGCTGGTGGATGATCGCGGGCATTCGCTGGTGGAGAAGACCTTGGAGGAACGCCGGCCTTTGTTAGATCAGTTCGCGGCGAAGTACTTCGATGACAAGTTCATCGTGCTGTCGCCTTATACGCGAGATACAAAGCAGGCGCGCGAGTGGCTGCGCGGAGGAGCGGGCGCGCTGGATGGGGTGGTTGCAAAGCGAGTGGATCTACCGTATCAATCGGGCAATCGAGACGGCATGGTGAAGGTGAAGAACCTGCGCACTGCGGATTGCGTGATTGGTGGATTTCGGTATGGCGCAAAGGAACGCGAAGTCGGCTCGCTGCTACTTGGGATGTACGGGGAAGATGGGCTGCTCCATCACGTCGGGTTCTGTTCGGGGCTGAAGGCGGCGGAGAAGCCCGAGTTGACGGCACGGCTCGAGAAGCTTATAGCGAAGCCGGGCTTTACAGGGCGCGCGCCGGGCGGTCCGAGCCGCTGGTCAACTGAACGATCGGTCGAGTGGGAGCCGCTACGGCCTGAGCTGGTGGTGGAAGTTCAATATGATCATTTCAGCGGCGGGCGCTTCCGGCACGGGACACGGTTACTGCGATGGAGACCGGATAAGTCGCCAGAGCAGTGCCGGTTGAAGGACGTTAAAGTAAGTGGCACGCGGCCGGAGATGGGGAGTTAGTTAAGTTTATTGGCACTCAAAGCGCTGAGCCGGTTCTGGGCGAGCTGATAGGTCGAGCCGGGTATCTTGAGCACACTCTTCGGTTTGGGAACCTTTTGGTAGTCCGTCCGCGCGACGGCGGTCTCTCCAAATTGTTCAGCAAGTCGCCCGAACGCATACCAATAATCTCCGTTGGGCTCGTCGAGGTTCAAGAGATCCATGGCCCGGACCAATACCTCGCGGGCTTCTTTGGTCTGACCTGCCTCGATGTAGAGACATCCCAGAGTGTGAAGGATGGACGAGTCATTCTGACGTGACTGTGAAGCCTTGATGGCAGTTTCGATATCCGGACCACCGGTTCCCGGGAAGAATAACGACAACCACGCGATCTGATTGAGATCGCTACTTTCCGCCTTCCCGGACATAGCGAGCTTTTGGAGTAAGTCAGAGGCGGAACGATAATCACCGCGGTCTTCCGCATTTACCGCCAACGCTCGAATGGTGTCAAGATCATCCGGGAAGCGCTTCAGGCGTTCGTTAGCCAGTTCGTTCGCTTCCTTAAGGCGGCCCAACCCGCGGAAGGCTAAAAACTGCGCCCTAAACGCGCGCTTGGAATCAGGGTTCAGCGCCCCTAATTCAGAAGATATGGATAGCAATCGGTCATAGTTAGAGAGATTAGTCAGGCCGTCGAGCAAGGCAAGTTCTATGTTGACTTTGTCCGTGCCGCTCGCCGCGGATTTAAGGGCCTGTTCCAGGATCGCCACGCCTTGCTGAGCAGTTACATCGGAGGATACCAACATTGCGGCGGCAGCGACTGTCATTCGAGAGATCCCGTCAAGCAGTACTTGCGCCGCAACATCGCGGTCTTGTAAGGAGTAAACGATAATCCTCCAGCGCAACAGAGTATCCAATGCGGATTCAACCCGTCGATTAGTCATGCGGGCGGCCCTTCCAGTCCAGAATTTGGGATCGGGAAGGATCATCTACCAGGAGTAGCGGCTTCCACTGGAGCCTGAGTCATGAAAAGGTGATAAGCGTCGAGGACGCTCTTAATGGAGCCTTCCATCATCAACTCACCGGAATCCAGCCAGAGCGCTCGGTCACATAGCATTCGCAGCGTGGCCGGGCTGTGGGAGACGCAGATGAAGGTATGACCGGCGTTGCGGATTTCATGGATGCGTGTGAGGCATTTCTTAGTGAACGATTCGTCGCCGACGGCGAGAACTTCATCGACGATCAGAATGTCGGGCTCGACATTAATCGCGATAGAAAAGGCGAGGCGCATGGTCATCCCGCTGGAGTAGTTGCGCAGGGGTTCATCAATGAAGTCGGAGATGCCGGCGAAATCGATGATCTGTTCCTGATTGGCGCGGGTCTCTTTTTCGCTGAAACCCATGAGCGCGGCGTTCAGGAAGAGGTTTTCGCGCCCGGTTAAATCACCGTGAAATCCCGCCGCGAGCTGCAGCAGCGGTGCGATGCGTCCGCGCACGCGCACCGTTCCGCGGTCGGGATTCGCGAGACCGCAGATCACGCTGAGTAGGGTGCTTTTGCCCGCGCCGTTGCGGCCCACGATGGCTAAGCTTTCGCCTTCATCCAGCGAGAAAGTGATATCACGAAGCGCGACGAACGACTTCTTATTGCCTGAAGTAAGAGTATCTTTGATGCGATGCCGCAGCAGGCGGCTGCCGCTGTGCAGCTTGAACGTGCGCCAGATATGGCTGCATTCCAGAATCGGTTCGGACATATCAGAGGTGCTGGTAGAAGTTACGCTGCATACTTCGAAAGATTAGGTGTCCGACGGCGATCGTGAAGGTGGAAACAAGAGCTAGTTTAAAAACGAGAACTAAGGAAGGAGCATGATTCTGGAGCAGGATATTCTGCATCGCGAGAACGATGGCGGCGACGGGATTAATTTCATAGATCCCGGCATAGCGAGGCGGGATGGCTGAGAACGGATAGAAGATGGGGACCATCCAGAAGAGAACTGTATTCGCCGATTCGACAAAGTAGCGAGTATCTTGAACGAAAACATTGAGTCCCGCGAAGATAAGAGAGAGACCGCAGACAAAGGCGATCTCGAGTATCCAGACAACGATCAGCCAGAGCCAGTCCAATCCCGGGCGCGAACCGTAGGCGAGTGCCATAACCATCAGGAGCGCGAGCTGAATCAGCAGGTGCGGGACGTTCGAGAGAACAGTGGAAATCGGCAGCACTTCGCGCGGCACGGCGACGCGTTTGATCAACGGCGCGTTCATCATTACCGACGTTGTCCCGGACACCCAGGCGACGGAGAAGAAGTTGAATGGGATAATTCCGCAGAGTACCATCAGCGGGAAGTGGGGTTGGTGAGAAGGGAATATCCTAGTGAAGATAAACGTCAGAACACCCATCATTACAAGAGGATTCAAGAGCGACCACAGCACGCCCAGCGACATGTTCCGGTAGCGGATTTTGAAGTCTTTTAGGATGAGTTGCTTGTAAAGAAATTTGACGTCGCCGTGCCAAGCCATTGTTTGAATGCCGGAGATCCACTTCGTGCCGAACCTTCCAGTTTAGCCTAAGACTGGAGTGCGTCTTACTTCGCTGTGAACACGTAATCCGCGCCTTGCGTCGGATGCGACCCGACGGCTGCGTGGAACGCTCCCACGGCCACTGTGTAGGGCGCGACGGAAAGGGACCATCCGAACTGGTCTAGTGTTTCGCCGTCGGACGCGGTGAGGGTCGCATTCGGCGTTCCGGTAGACGCCCATCCGGCAGCCGGACGCACATAGACTAGAACGGCTCCCTGATTCTGGTTGGCGCCGACGTTTTCCAGGCTGTTACTTACCGCGATAAGTTCGCCTCGAATCGCAACCTCCTCGGCGAAGTTAGTGCCCGGATCTGCGGCGTCTTCGGACAGTTCCGCGGAGGGCGTCATCTGACCGGCCCAGCCTCCGGCGGGCTCGACATAGATCAGAGCGGCGCCTTTGGCGTTGTTCGCGCCTAAGTCCGAGACGACGGCGACCTTGTCGTCAAAACCGACGGTATAGCCGACAACATCGTTCACCTTGCCGGGCGCTATAAGGATCGCATTGGCCTGCGAAGTATCCTGCCAGCCCGTCGCCGGCTTTACGAATATGTAGGCGGCGCCGATCTGCCGGTTACCCTCCGGGGCGCCGACGAGTATGGTGTGTTCGTCCATGGCGAGGCTGAATCCGAAACTATCGCTCGCGACGCCGCTGGTCAGGGTCGCGGTTTGCGTCATATCTGTCCAACCGCCGGCCGGTTTCTCGAACACGTAAGCCGCACCTATTGTTGAGTTTGAGTTGAACCCGTCGATAACGATTGTGTTAGCGCGGATCGCGACGGAGTAACCTAGTTGCGTGTTGACTGTTCCGGTCACGGTGAGGCGCGCGGTTTCGGTCATATTAGTCCAACCACCGGCGGGTTTCACGAAGACGTAGACGACCGGAGTCGCGGCTTCGGGCGCACCGACAACGATGGTATCGCCACTAACTCCTACCGACCATCCGAACTGATTTTCAGGCGTCCCGTCGGAAGCTTTCAACTCGGCGGTTTGTTGTTCGGCGGTCCATCCGTTCGCCGGTTCTTCGAAGACGTAAACCTGTCCCGGTGTGTTGGTTGGTATGCCATGCGGCGCGCCGGCAACTACGGTGACGCCGTCCGTCGCGGTGGACCAACCCATGAAATCGTTGGCTCGGCCGTTAGAAGAGGTTAGCTTCGCTGTTTGCGCGATTCCGGCGTTCGATTGACTAAAGGAGGCCGGGACGATAACGATGAAAAGCGCAAAGTAAGTAAGTATCAGATTTCGCGACATGGTTGCTGCGAGAGTATACCTGTTGTAAGAATATCGTGTGAAAGCGCGATAACATTCCGGTTTAGGGCGTGATCCTAAGCGCGGCGATACGGCCATTCGCACCTACCGCCCAGCAGGCATCGTTGGCGCCGACGCCGATCGCGTTGAACGAACCTTGGTCGAAAGGTATCCAGTTCCGGCCCCAGTCGCGAGAGAATTCGGAGCCGCTTGGGCCGGTAGTTATCCAGAGCTTGTGTTGCGGTAACCAGGCCACGGCGGATCGATAGCCGCGGGGCGGCGTTCCGCTCGGAGTAGTCCATGTTGCGCCGCCATCCATAGTGACCGCGATGTTCGCAGCGGATTCGCGCGGCTTGGCATAATCACCGCCGACGGCGATACCGTGTTTCGCGTCCGAGAATGCGATGGAGAAGATGCCGGCGCCATCGCTGTCATGGCGGATAGGAGTAGATACGGCGCGGCAGCAGTGCGTGCCATCCGACTCAAGATGGATCACCCGAGCACCCGTTTTTCCGCCCGTCGCGATCCAAACATCCGGAGCTCGAATGACGAGCGAGGTGTTGCTGGCCGCGAACGCGCTTTCACCTTCGAGCGCGGGAAAACCCAGGCGCTGCCAAGTGAGACCGGCGTCGTAAGTGGTCAGCAAGACGAACTCACCGTCGACGGGATCGCCGAGGACAATACCGCGGACAACGCCGCGGTCGGGCGACGCGAAGGCGATCGCGTCGAAGAAGCCTTTGGGGTCCGGATTCGTTTTGATAAGGCTCCACGTTTGGCCGGCATCGCGCGTTTCGTAGATTGCCGAAAGCGCGCCGGGCCCGCTGGACACGAGGATCGCGTGGCTCGCATCGAAGGCATGCAGGCCCCGGAAATCGAGCTTCGAAGCGCCTGACACGGCGCCGGATTTCCACGTATGCCCGCCGTCGGTGGTGCGCAGGAAGGTTCCCTCCGTGCCGCTCGCCCAGGCAATTTTGCCGTCGATCACGCCGATACCGCGCAGGGACGCGGTGGTTCCGCCGGCTTGCATCAACCACGCCGGCTGCGCACCGAAAAGTTGCAGACTTAGCAGCGTGAAAGAGTACGGAAACAAACTTATGCAGCGAATCATGTACGCTCAGTTTTGCACGATGGCGCAGAAAATACTGGAGTCGGCACCGGCATCGGACCCGCTGTGGTTTAAGGACGCGGTCATCTATGAGGTTCACGTGCGCGCCTATCAGGACAGCGATGGCGACGGCATGGGCGACTTCAAAGGGCTCACGCAGAGGCTTCCCTACTTAGCCGATCTGGGAGTTACTGCGCTGTGGTTGCTGCCGTTCTGCCCGTCGCCCTGGAAGGACGATGGATACGACATATCAGACTATACGGATATCCATCCGAGTTATGGGACACTGCGTGATTTCCAGGCGTTCCTGAACGAGGCGCACCGGCGCGGGATGCGCGTGATCACTGAGTTAGTCTTGAATCACACTTCGGACCAGCACGCATGGTTTCAAAGGTCGAGGCGTGCCGAGCCGGGGTCTAAGTGGCGCCAATACTATGTCTGGAGCGACACTCCCGAACGCTATGCCGATGCGCGCATCATCTTCAAAGATTTCGAGACTTCGAATTGGACGTGGGATCCGATCGCGAAGGCTTATTTTTGGCATCGTTTCTACTCGCACCAGCCGGATCTGAACTTCGACAATCCGGAAGTACGCGCGGCTATGTTCGCGAACCTGGATTTCTGGTTCGACATGGGCGTGGACGGACTGCGGCTCGACGCGGTGCCCTACTTATACGAGCGCGAAGGTACTAACTGCGAGAACCTGCCGGAGACTCACGCGTTTCTACGCGAACTAAGGGCGCACATCGACGCGAAGTATACCAACCGGATGCTGCTTGCGGAGGCAAATCAGTGGCCGGAAGATGCGATTGTCTATCTGGGCAAAGGCGATGAATGCCATATGGCGTTTCATTTCCCGCTAATGCCGCGTTTGTTTATGGCGACGCGGATGGGCGACCGCTACCCGGTGACGGATATTTTGGCGCTGACGCCGCCGATTCCTGAGTCATGTCAATGGGCGCTGTTTCTGCGGAATCACGATGAGTTGACGCTCGAGATGGTCACGGACGAAGAGCGCGACTATATGTACCGCGTCTACGCCCACGACCGTTCGATGCGCATCAATCTTGGGATTCGTCGCCGTTTAGCGCCGCTGCTCGAGAACGACCGGCGGCGGATTGAGTTACTCAACGGATTGTTGTTCTCTCTTCCGGGAACGCCCGTCATCTATTACGGTGACGAGATCGGGATGGGCGATAACTTCTATCTCGGCGACCGGAATGGAGTGAGAACTCCGATGCAATGGAGCCGGGATCGGAACGCGGGGTTTTCGACGGCGAATCCACAACGCTTGTATCTACCGATCGTGATCGATCCGGAGTATCACTATGAAGCGCTGAATGTCGAGAACCAGCAGAATAACTCGCATTCCTTGTGGTGGTGGATGAAGCGGCTCATCGCGCAACGCAAGCAGTGGAAGGCTTTCGGGCGCGGGACGCTGGAGTTCCTGAATCCGGATAACCGGCGCGTGCTGGCTTTCGTGCGGTCGTTCGAGAATGAGCGCATCTTAGTGGTCGCGAACCTATCACGAGTAGCGCAGTGCTGTAATCTGCCGCTGGAAGCCTATGAGGGAATGACTCCGGTGGAGATGTTCGGGAACACGGAGTTTCAAACCATATCCGAGGAGCCGTACTTCCTTTCCCTGGGCCCGCACGCGTTCTATTGGTTTAGTCTTCAACCCAAGAGGCCGGAACAGCAGTCGCTGCGGTCTCCGGCGGATGCGGAGGAGATTCCGGTGTTTACCGCGCTTTCCTGGGCGGATGCCATGGGCGCGGAGATGCGCGCCGAAATTCAAAGCTATTTACCGCAGTTAGTGCGGGCGCGCGAGTGGTTTCAGGGTAAGTCGCGATTGATTCTGAGCGTGGAAGCGCAGGACGTGATTTCGTTTCAGGAAGTGCAATCGTGGCTGCTGCTGTTGCGTTTCGAATACAGCACGGGCGACCCGGATCTTTACTTACTTACCCTGAGTCTGATCGACGGGACGCGGGCTGAGGAGGTGCTGCGCGACAAACCGGAGACTATCTTGCTGCGAGTGCGAACTGAAGATGGACGGGAAGGTGTTCTTTACGGCGGCTCTTATCATGAAGAGTTTCGCGACGCTCTGCTGGGAGCGGTGTCGAGACGGAAGAGATACGCAGGGGAACACGGGTTGTTAGTGGGGTCGCATACGCCTGTGTTCCGGAAGATCTGGCAGCATGATCCAAACCTGGAATCCGAGTTATGCAAGGCCGACCAGACGGGGACTTCGATCAAGTACGGAGAGCGGTTCATCTTGAAGCTATACCGGCGGGTGGAGGCGGGCACGCATCCGGAATTGGAAGTCGGGGAGTACCTGACTGCTTTGCGGGCGCACGTGAATGTTCCGCGCCTGGCGGGCTCGCTCGAGTATCGCGCCAGCGACGGCGAGCGATATACGGTTGGGGTTGCGCATCAATTTATTGCCCATGAAACCAGCGCATGGCGATTTAGTACGGATAACCTGGCTGTCTTCTTTGAGAGTGCGCTGGCTTCGCAGGACAGTGGGGAGGAGCAAGGCGACCGTGCGCGCGGGCTAATGGGGTCGTACCTGGACTTGATCGGTGTGCTTGGGCGGCGGCTGGGTGAACTGCACCTGGCATTAGTTTCCACCGAGAACGCGGAGTTCGCCGCGGAACCTTTCACCGAACTGTATCGGATGGGGCTCTACCATGCGCTACTGGGCCAGAAGAACCGGGTGTTCGCCGATTTTCGACGAGGCGATGCGATGTTAGCGGTCGAAGCGGCGGAGGATGCGGCGACTCTATTGGCGCGCGAAGGTGAACTGAATACAAAGCTGCAAGTGTTAAGAGACAGGCGTCTGGGCGGGAGCCGTATTCGAATACACGGCGATTTCGATTTGCGTCAGGCGCTCTACACGGGCAAGGATTTCTATATCATCGACTTCGAAGGTGAAGTGGAGCGGCCGCTAAGTGAACGGCGGATTAAGCGATCGCCGCTGCGCGATGTTGCGGGCGGTCTGCAATCGCTTTACTTCGCCGCGTTTAGTGCGATCTATGGCAATGTAAGCGGGCTTTCGCTTCCTGAAGCGCCGACCGAGACTCTGGAAAAGTTGGCGGGACCCTGGTACAGCTGGGCGTCGTCGGCGTTTCTTGCGGGGTATCTGAGAGTAGACGGCATCGACGCGTTACTTCCGTCGCGCGCGGATATCCCGGACTTACTCGATGTGCTAATGGTCGAACAGGCACTGCGTGAAATCGATCGCGACGTGATGAACCGCTCCGAACATTTGCATTTAGCCCTAAGGTCGGTACTGTATCTGCTTGACCGTCCTGTTCGGAATGAGGGGGCTTGATGAACCGGCTGGCGCCCCAGTCGACGTACCGGCTACAACTTCACAAAGGATTCACGTTTGATGATGCGGCGGCGATCGCACCGTATCTAAGCGCGCTGGGGATTTCGCACGTCTATAGTTCGCCCTATCTGCAAGCTGCTAAGAACAGTATGCATGGGTACGACGTGGTGGACCATAGCCGTGTTAATGAAGAGCTGTGCGGCGCCGCCGGACACGAGCGCTTCTGCAAGACCCTGGGCGAGAACCGGTTGGGACAAGTGCTCGACATCGTCCCGAACCACATGGCGATTACCGGAAAAGAGAACGCCTGGTGGTGGGATGTGCTGGAGAACGGGCCGGCAAGTCCGTTCGCGCTCTACTTCGATGTGGAATGGCAGCCGCCGGAGGAGAAGCTTCGGAATAAGGTATTAGTCCCGATTCTGGGGGACCATTACGGGCGCGTGCTCGCGGCTAGACAGATCAAAGTGGTTCGAGACGAGGGGAGTTTTGAGTTCCGGTACTTCGATCATGAGCTGCCGGTAGCTCCGCGATCGATGAGCGACTTGCTGGCAGAAGCTGCGCGGCGAACGAAATCGGAGTATCTTGGATTTCTTGCCGGATCGCTAGCAAGGTTACCGTTGCCGACGATTACCGATCGGGAACGGCTGCTTCAGCGGCATCGGGATAAGGAAGTGATTCATGGGTTACTTACACGTCTGATTCATGAGCGCGAGGAAGTGGCCAGGGTGATTGACGAGTGCCTCAATGAACTAAATGAAGACGCGGATCGGTTGGATAGTCTGCTGGAGCGGCAGAATTACCGGGTCTCCTTTTGGAAGACCGCGGAGCGGGAGCTCGGGCACCGGCGATTTTTCGATGTCAATACGTTGGTGGGGCTGCATATGGAGTCGCAGCAAGTTTTCGATGACACGCACCGTCTGCTGACGGAGTGGATCGAGCAGGGTGTCATCGACGGGCTGCGAGTAGATCATCCCGATGGGTTGCGCGATCCCGAAGAGTATTTCAACCGGCTGGCTGCCGCCGCGCCGCGCGCATGGATTGTGGCCGAGAAAATCTTGGAAGAAGGCGAGCAGCTGCAACCGGAGTGGCCGATAGCCGGAACGACGGGTTATGATTTTCTGAATGTTTTGAATGGTCTATTTGTCGACTCTTCAAAGGAAGAACAGATGACCGAACTCTATAGCGAGTTCACCCGTGAGCCGGCCGATTACTTGCGGCTTGCTCACGATAAGAAGATACTGGTGTTGCGTGATGTACTGGGCAGCGATGTAAACAGGCTTTCTGCTGAGTTCGTGCATATCTGCGAGAACGACCGTAATCATCGAGACTACACGCGGCACGATCTGCATCATGCGATTCGGGAAACAATC